>JBDTZT010000129.1:0-7922 GCA_040005005.1 Actinomycetota bacterium | reverse complement strand
CTTTCAACGCCGCAGCTTTTTTAGTGGTCGGGTTGCTCGCGGCACGGCTCTCCGACCGTCACGCTTCGGGCGAGCAGTTAAAAGAAACGACCAAAACGCTTGCCAACCTGCGCGTTCTGCACGAAAGAATTATTGAATCAATCCGTTCGGGTTTGATCACGACCGATTTGGAAGGAAATATTTACACCTTCAATGCCGCCGCCGCCGAAATTACGGGTTACAAATCGGAGTTGATGATTGGCAAAGCAATTGCCGCGCTTTTTGGAAACATCGAAAAATCAATGACGCTGACGCTTGAAACGACCGAATCTGGCGAACAGCCGCCGCGGTTTGAAGCCGATTTAATCACGCCCGAAGGTTTTGCCGTGCGCGTCGGTTACGGCATTTCACCGCTCTTCAGCGAAGAAGGCGAAACGACGGGTTTGATTGTCACATTTCAGGATTTAACCGAAATCCGGACGATGGAAGAAAGCGTCCGGCGCAAAGACCGGATGGCGGCCGTCGGTCGCGTCGCGGCGGGCTTGGCGCACGAAATCCGCAATCCGCTCGGCGCGATGCGCGGCGCGATTCAGGTGCTCGAATCGCAAACCGCGCCCGAAACATCGCAAGCCAAATTGATGGAAATCATCTTGCGTGAATCCGACCGTTTGAACAAAATCATCACCAACTTTCTGTCATATGCCCGTCCGCGAGTCAGTAATTTTTCGGAAATTGACGTGCGCGAAGCCATCGGCGATACGATTATGCTTCTCAAACATAGCCCGGATGTCAAGGAAAATCATAAGTTGGAAACCGAGATGCCGGACTTGCCCGTGATGCTCGCCGCCGACCCGACACAACTCAAACAAATCTTCTGGAACCTGGCGCGAAACGCACTGTTTGCCATGCCCGACGGCGGAACTTTGCAGGTCAAGACGGAAAAGATCACGTCCAACCGCGTCCGCATCGTCTTTTCCGATACGGGTTGCGGAATGTCGCCCGAACAGGTCGAACGTCTTTTCGAGCCGTTTTCCGATTCAACGACGGGCGGCACAGGTCTCGGACTTTCCATCGTTTATCAAATCATCCGCGACCACAACGGGACGATCAACGTGCGAAGCCGTGAAAATGAAGGCACCGCCATTACCATCGAATTTCCGACGGAATTTGATAAACCGAAAATAATTGACAGTGAGAATGATTCTAACGAAAGCGAATTTAAATCGTCGCGCCTCGAAAGTTTTTTGACCGTCAAAAAATGATTTATTGTAACTGACGAGGTCTTGGGATTTTGGTTTTGGGTTTTTCTGAATGAAACGAATTGCAGCGCAAAACTCTCATCGTGATTCACCCGCAACTATTAAATTTGTTCGCTTCGCAAACTTCACTGACTTTTCAGACTAAGTCCAATAATTTTCTCCTTGAATAAAACACCTCTAATCTGTCAAAATAGAAACTGCGGTAATTTTTCCGCTAACCAATCGTTTCCAAACCCTACTTTATTTTCAAACAAAAATCGATTTTTCCAATGTCAAATTTACTAATAGTTGATGACGAACAAAGTTATAGACAGCTTTTAAGCCTTGTTTTTGAAGGCGACGGACATATTATCAGAACGGCGATGAACGGACGCGAAGCACTTTCGATGCTTCAGCGCGAACCCGCCGAAGTCATCATCTCGGATGTCAAAATGCCCGATATGGACGGCATCGAACTACTTAATGCCGTGCGCGAATTTATGCCCGATGTCGGTTTTGTGCTGATGACCGCATTTGCCACGGTTGATACGGCGCGCGAAGCCTTTAAGCTCGGCGCGGACGATTTTATCCAAAAGCCGTTCGATGTCGAAGAACTGAAAGCGATTGTCAAAAAAGCTCTCGAAAAGCAGGAACTGATCGCCGAAAATAAAGCCTTCAAGAAAGCCCAGCGCGAAAAAGGAAGCATCAAAAACATCATCGGTCATTCCGACAAAATGCAGGCGGTTTACCAGATGATCGAAACCGTCGCCGAAGTTCAGTCAACCGTTTTGGTGACGGGCGAATCGGGAACCGGTAAAGAATTGGTTGCGCGGGCGATTCACGACCTTTCACCGAGGGCCGAAAAACCTTTTATCTCGATAAACTGCGGCGCGTTCACCGAAACTCTTCTCGAATCGGAACTTTTCGGCTACGTCAAAGGTTCGTTCACGGGCGCGAATTCCAATCGCAAAGGTTTATTTGAAGCCGCCCATCGCGGAACGATTTTTCTCGACGAAATCGGCGAAATGTCGCCTTCGATGCAGGTCAAACTGCTGCGCGTTTTGCAGGAGAGAAAAGTTCGTCCCGTCGGCGCGCACGAGGAATTTTCCGTTGATGCGCGGGTGATTGCCGCGACGAATCGGGATCTAAAGAAAATGTCGGACGAAGGAACTTTCCGCGAAGACCTTTTTTATCGTATCTCGGTGATTCCGATTCATCTTCCACCGCTGCGCGAACGCAAGGAAGATATTGCCGAATTAGTGACGCATTTTATCAAAAAATTCTGCGACCAGACCGGCAGAAATGTTTCGATCACGCCGAAAGCCTCGCAGTTTCTGGAAAATTACGCGTGGCACGGCAACGTCCGCGAGCTTGAACACACCATCGAACGCGCCGTCGCGCTCGAACGCACCGACGAGATTCAGCCCGAACGGCTGCCTGATCACGTCACGAATTACAATCCGACGCGGATTCAAAACGAATTCGATTTTCCGGATGCCGGCATCAATATGACGACGCATCTCGACAATCTCGAAAAAACATATGTGGTCGAGGCATTAAAACGCTCGGGGGGAAATCAAACGAAAGCCGCCGACCTGCTGCGGATGCCCGTTCGTTCGCTGCGCCATCTACTGGACAAACACAGCATCCGCACACTTTCGGCACAAATGCGGAGTTCGATTGACTGATTTCGCAATCAATGACATTTTTTGGCATTAACGATTTACCAAAAACTGTTATTCCGACAACTTATCTTTCAAAAAAATTTCCTGCCAATAAATCGCTCATCTCACTCAAAGCCTTGTTTCTCAAGGCTTTTTGTTTTTTTACAGTTTTTGAAATGTTTTGGCACGATTGTTGTTAATAAGTCTGCCGTAACCTGAAAAGGTAGGAAAAGACAAAAACAACAAACTTAGGAGATTGTAAAAAACAAAATGAAAAATCAAAAAGGTTTCTCGCTTATCGAACTTTTAATCGTCGTCGTCATCATCGGTATTATTGCCGCCATCGCTATCCCCAATTTGCTTGCCGCTCGTCGTGCAGCTAATGAAGGTTCGGCAATTTCGTCGCTTCGCACTTATCACGGTGCACAAATGACTTATCAGGCAACAACCGGCGCAGGCAACTATGCCGGCGCGACTTCCCTTAGCAACACGGCTTTCACCACGCTTTCAGGTCTCGGATTGATTGATTCGGTTCTTGGAGCAGGAACAAAGAGTGGTTATACATTTACAGGTATCGTAGTCGCTTCAGGAACAGGAACTCCGGCTCAGTTCGGCGGACGTGCAACACCTGTCACAGCCAGCGGCGTAACAGCAACCGGAACACGTGATTTCGCAATCGCGACCGAAGGTGTGATGTATAGCGGTACTGCCGCTGCGGTCAGCATCTCAGGCACGCCGTTAGCAGTAACGGGCGGCACAGCGTTGAACAACTAATCAAACCTAATCAAAGGTTTGAAAAGGAGAAACATTCCACAATGTTTCTCCTTTTTATATTCTTAGCAACACTGTAAAAAATGTCATCACTTTCAATAAGTGATGACATTTTTTGTTAATAGTTCTTTACCAAAAACTGTTATTCAACAGTTTTTTAATTTTCCGACATCTGTTAATGAAGACCTTAGTTTTACCGAAATTCAGATGTTTTTTGAGGTTACGGTATTTCAAAGGTCATTAAAACTTTTGGCACGATGTTTGATAATTAAGTCTTTTGTTTCTGAAATAACCTAGACAAGACAAAAACAAAAAACCAGGAGATTGTAAAAAAACTAAATGAAAAAGAATCAACCAGGCTTTTCTCTTGTCGAACTTTTAATCGTCGTTGTTATTATCGGAATTATTGCTGCCATCGCCATCCCGAGTTTGCTTGCTTCACGCCGTGCGGCGAACGAAGGTTCGGCAATTTCTGCGCTGCGCACCCTGCACGGAGCGCAGATGACCTATCAAACTTCGACCGGAATGGGAAACTATGCCGGAACAAACGCTTCGACCGGCGATACTATTGGTTTGGCGGCTTTAAATTCGGCATATTTGATTGATTCAACTCTGGCTTTAGGAATAAAAAGCGGTTACAACTTTGCCGGCGCAATTACGCTGGCGCCGGCACCCCGGCAACCTTCTTTTTTTCGGCAAATCCGGTCAGTACATCCGGAGTAACACAAACCGGCAGTAGACGTTTCTGTATTACTCAACAAGGTTTTATCGGCACCGACGCAACTAATTTGGCAGTGCTTTTCGATGCCGTTACCGCCGCCTCGGCAACGCCTCTGAATAATTAAATTTTCTCACTTCCTATTTGTGGCTCTGCCGCCCGAAAGTCATTTTTTTATTACTTGACTTTCAACCCCGATTCAAGCCAAGATTATTGCAGGATTTATTTCAGTCCGCTCCCGAAACTTCTTTCCAAAATCAACCCAAAATGAACGAACCACCGGCAACCAAAAATGCCGCTTCAAATTCAACCTTTACCGGAAAAATTCTGACGATTGCCCGCAACACTTTCCGTGAGGCGGTGCGCGACCGCGTTTTGTATAATCTCGTGCTTTTCGTTTTATTGATAACGGCCAGCGCGATTTTCCTGGGTGAGCTGACCGACGGACAAGAAGCGCGAACGATCGTTAATTTGGGTTTGGGCGCGATGCTTTTGTTCGGCGCGTTTATCTCGATTTTTGTCGGGGTCGGTCTGGTTTCAAAAGAGATTGAAAAACGCACCGTTTACGCGATTTTCTCGAAACCGATCAGCCGCGCCGAATTTATTATCGGCAAATATCTTGGTTTGTGTCTGACGCTGCTCGTCAATGTTCTGGTAATGGGCGTCGGCGTTTCGGGTGCACTGCTTTACGTCGGCGGAAGCGGGTTGGCAGTTTCAATCTGGGGGGCGATTTTTCTTCTTTTTCTCGAACTGACGATTTTAATCGCCGTCGCGATTCTTTTTTCGTCGTTTTCCTCGCCGGCACTTTCCGCGCTTTTGTCGTTTTTCGTCTTTATCATCGGTCATTTCAGCGCGTCGCTCAACGATTTGGCGCAAAATATGGGTTCGTCTTTTGCTAAATTTGTTTTCAGCGCGATTTATTATCTTCTGCCGAACCTCTCACTTTTCGTTTTCCGCACCGAAACCGCCCACGGTATTGCGCCGCCCTCGTCAATGATTTTCGGCGCGGTCGCTTACGCAATCGTTTATGTCGGAATACTACTCGTTATTACGGTAGTGATTTTCCGCCGCCGCAACTTTAAGTAATTTTCTGCCGTTTTATGAACAAAAATTTAAAACAAACAATTATTTCCATCGCCGCTATTATTTTCGGCTTCGGATTGATTTTTGTTTTGAGCAATTTTATCGAAACATCGCGCCCGATTTTGCCTGAAAGTTTTGTTGACGAAGATTTGGCTCTGCAGGGCGCGCGCCTTAAGGGCTATTCACTCGGGTTTGAAGGTTTAATCGCTGATTGGTACTGGATGCAGTCGCTTCAATATATCGGCGACAAAATTCTTAAAACGGAAGGAACGATCAATCTCGAAAATCTGAAACCGCTCAATCCGCGGCTGCTTTATCCGCTGCTTGATAATGCGACGACATTAGACCCGCAATTTTTGTCGGTTTACTCTTATGGCGCGGTCGTGCTGCCCGCCATTGACGCGCAGCAGGCAATCAAACTTACCGAAAAAGGCATTGCCGATAATCCGAATGAATGGCGGCTTTATCAGCATCTCGGCTATATTTACTGGCGGCTCGGCAATTATGAAAAAGCCTCGGAAACTTATCAAAAAGGCTCGAAAATAAACGGTGCCCCGCCGTTTATGCTAATGATGGCGGCGCAAATGAAAACTCAGGGCGGAAGCCGCGAAACCGCCCGCGCGATGTATGAACAGATGCTCGCCGAAGCCGAAGACAGCCAAACCAAAGAAAATGCCGCCATCCGGCTTTTAGAACTCGAATCGCTTGATGAACGCGACGCAATTCGCACCGCTCTCGACAATTTCAAACAGAAAAACGGGCATTGTCCGGGCAATTGGCGCGAGCTTTATCCTGTTTTGCGAAATCAAAAAACACCCGGCGGAAAACATATTCGTTTTGATTCCTCTGCTTTTGCGCCGCTTGATCCGACCAACGCCGCCTATCTTCTCATTCAAACTTCGGACAAATGTGATGTCGGCATTGATCCTAAATCTTCCAAGATTCCGGTTCAATAATCTTTTCATATGAAAGCCTTTCTAAAAAATTTTACAACCGGCGAAAAATTTTATCTGCTGATTTTGGCGGCGGTTTCTTTTGCCGTGATGATGCCGGTTTTGATCAAGGGCGTCCCTTTCGGCTACGATTTGCCGCATCACTTTCAGTGTGCGATGACTTTTTACGAATCAATTTTGTCGGGTGATTTTTATCCTTCGTGGTCACTCAACAGAAATTTCGGCTTCGGCGGAATGGAAACGCGGCTTTATCCGCCGATTTCGCATTATTCGCTCGCGTTGTTTTATCTGGTCACCGGAAATTGGCACATTGCCAGTTGGCTGACCTTTACTTTTTATGCATTTTTGGGCTGTCTCGGCGTTTATCTTTGGGCAAAAGAATATATGCCCGCCGGTCAAGCCGTTTTCGCGGGCTGTATTTACGCGCTGCTGCCGTATCATCTCAACCAGCTTTACAATACATTTTTCTTCGCCGAATTTGTCGGAAGTTCGGTTTTGCCTTTTACATTCGTTTTTGTGGCGCGGGTTTGCAAACGCGGAAAATTTGCCGACGTTTTAGGTTTGGCAATATCGTTTGCCGTCTTGATTTTGACGCATTTGCCGCTGACGGTGATCGGTTCGATCTGTTTCGCCATTTACGCGCTGACCTTGCTTGAACGCGAAAAAATATTTTCACAAATCTGGAAACTCGCACTCGGCGTTGTCGCCGCACTCGGCGCGAGTTCTTTCTTCTGGGTAAAGGTTTTGCTCGAAAGAGATTTGATGGCGAAAACGCTTATCTATCCCGATCCGTGGCTTGATTATCGTCTGCATTTTCTGCTCACGCCGATTCAAACTTTTGAAGGTGAGCTCCAAACCAGAATTTATGAAACGGCAACTTTCTTTTATGATTTGATGTTGTTGTATCCGGTTATTCTTGTGCTCGCCTGCACGATCCCCTTTTTCATCTGTGAACGGCGCAGCAAAAATAATATGAAAAGCGTCTGGCTGATACTCGGCGTTTCGGTTTTTCTGGCAATTCCGTTGAGCCGTTTTGTCTGGGACAGATTTTCGCTTTTGCAGGAAGTTCAGTTTCCGTGGCGGTGGCTGGCAATTGTCTGCATTGTCGTTCCGATCATTTCGGCCAGCCAAATAAACTTTTTAGTTCAGTGGTTTCAAGACAAAAAACGTCCGTTGGCATTGATTATCGGCGGCTGTATTTTAGCGGTCATCGCTTTTTCCACCAGTCAGATTATTCGTCAGGCACCTTTTATCGAGAAAGAAACCGTCAACGAATATATCAACGACCGCGCAAAAGGCATCGGTTTCACTTTTTGGTGGACGATTTGGACCCGCCAGGAAGCCTTTGACAATAAAGAAAAAGTTTCAGCCAATAACAGAACAGTAGAAATTCAAAAATGGACGGCAACCGACCGCGAATTTCAGATTTCCGGTGGAGAGGCAACCAAAGTGCGCATCGCCATCTTTTATCATCCGAATTGGAAGGCAACGGAAAATGATATTCCGGTTGAAACCA
>JBDTZT010000128.1:0-7924 GCA_040005005.1 Actinomycetota bacterium | reverse complement strand
ATAAATATAAAAACGACAATCAACCGGCTGAACAAAATTCGCAGACGTTTATCGAGTTTCGTGCGCCCCGAAGCCGACCAAAAAATGCTTCTGATAATCTTCGACAAAAGCCAAAAGATAAATAAAACAATAATTCCGGCAATAAGATAGGGCAATCGCTCAACCATCGAAGCCAAAATATTGTTAATTGACTGCTGCGTTATTTCCTTGATTGTCCAGGCACCTGAAACGATTTTGGAAGATGAATTCGAGTTTTGTAAAAACATAATAAAAACCTATATTCTAAATATATGCCGGCAGATTGCAACAGGTTGGAAATTTTATTTGAGAAAGGTTTGACATTTGAATTTTTTAGAATTAGAATAATTCTAAATAGGGAAGGGAAATTATGGAATTACACAATACAAAAATTGACATCGCAAAAGGAAACCGGGAAAAACTTATTGAGATATTGAATCAGCGTCTGGCTGATGCGAGCGATTTGAAATCGCAAGCGAAACAGGCGCATTGGAACGTCAAAGGAATGAATTTTATTGCCTTGCACGAACTTTTTGACCAAGTAGCGACAGATGCCGAAGGCTACACGGATTTAATTGCCGAACGCATCACGACGCTTGGCGGCGTGGCGCTCGGTACGATACGGGTCGCGGCGCAAAATTCGTCTTTGAGTGAATATCCGCTTGAAATCGCAGACGGTGCGGCGCACGTTGACGCGCTTTCTAACGCACTCGCCGATTTCGGCAAAAAAATTCGCGCCGATATTGATACAACCGATGAACTCGGCGACAAAGACACGGCGGATATTTTTACCGAAGTTTCGCGCGGGATTGATAAATCTTTGTGGTTTGTCGAAGCGCATCTGCAAGCGTAAAAATCTATTTAATAAATCACGATTCAGAGTTCAAACCGACAGTTTGAATTAATTACTAAACCACCAAACAAGCATTTTCGGCGTTACGTGGCGGACGATTTTGTGTTCGATCCAGCAAAAGAGGCGTCCGTCATCTAAAATCTTAACGCCTGTTTCGGCAGATTCGACAGATTTGCAAAGCCATTCAATCGGCAACGGTTCGGGTAATTCAAGTTTCATCGCGGTTCCTCAAAAAGTTCTGAAGCAGATAATCTCCTTATTTTTTGCTTCAAATAAATTAAATGAAATCTCGCCTTAAATCATTAACGCGCAAAGAAAAATGCAAAGGTATCAAGCGTTGATACCTTTGCATTTTTAATTTTAATCGTGGATTTATTTTGTATAGTCGAAAACGATATTGCAAAACGCCTTGACGCCGACATCGAGGCGCGAATCGTCAATGAAGAAATCGGGCGTGTGATGCGCGGCCGTGTCTTTCGGGTTTTTGCCTTTCGGCATTCCACCGACAAAAAAGAAAAAGCTCGGAACTTTTTCGCCGTAGAACGAAAAGTCTTCCGCGCCCGTAACCCATTCGGTTTCGAGAACATTTCCGGTTCCCGCCGATTTTTCGAGTGACGGCAGCATTTTTTTGACGAGTTCGGGCGTGTTGTAAGTGACCAAAGTTTTCGTTTCAATCGAAACTTCGGCGGTTGCGCCGACGCTTTCGGCGATTTTGGTCGCAGTTAATTTTATTCTTTCGTGAACATCTTTTTGCATTGCCGAATCAAGTGTTCTAATCGTTCCCGCCATCGTCAATTCTTCGGGAATAATGTTTTCGCGCACGCCGGCATTGATTTTGCCGATGGTAATGACGACGGGCGATTTGGTTAATTCGGATTGACGCGAAACGATCAGCTGCAAACCGCCCACGATTTGCGCGGCGGTCGTGATCGTGTCAATGCCGAGCCACGGATACGCGCCGTGCGTCTGTTTGCCTTTGATCTTGATGGAAAACCAATCGCTCGAAGCCATAAACGAGCCTGATTTGTATTTTATCGTGCCGATCTCGGTTTGCGCATTAATGTGAATGCCGAAAACCGCGTCAACCTTCGGATTATCCAGAACGCCTTCCTTGACCATCAGAGCCGCACCGCCTTCTTCGCCGGCGGGCGCGCCTTCTTCGGCAGGCTGAAAGATAAACACGACCGTGCCTTTGATTTTATCCTTCATCTGCGATAAAACTTCCGCTGTTCCGAGCAGCATTGCGACGTGCGTGTCGTGTCCGCAGGCATGCATCACGCTGACGGTTTGCCCGTTGTATTCGCCCGTTTCCTTTGATGCGAACGGCAAATCAACGCGCTCTTTGACGGGCAAACCGTCCATATCGGCGCGAAGTCCGATGGTTGGTCCCGGCAAGGCGCCTTTCAGAACGCCAACGACGCCCGTTTTCGCAATTCCGGTTTTTACTTCCAGACCGAGGAAGCGCAGATGTTCTTCGATAAATTTTGAAGTTTTGAACTCGCGGTTTGAAAGCTCGGGATACTGGTGCAGATGACGACGCCATTCGATGACTTTCGGCAGAATTTTTTCGGCTGCTAAATTAATTTCTTTGCTCATATCAACGGCAAAAATCGAATTGACGGAAAATAAAAACACGACAAAAAAGGAAAGCACTTTTTTCATTGGTTTTCTCCAAGACTTGAAATGCTTTTAATTGTAGAGAGAAAAAAAATTAAGGCAAATCGAAAAACAATTCGGCGCGATTTATTTTTTACTTTGTCCTAAAACCGGGAAAACCGGAATTAAAAACAAAATGAAACTAACAGCCATTCGCACAAAAAAAATTGAAATTGCTCTTATAAAAATTCTATTCGCTTTTTTGAGTCGGCACGGGCAGATTTAATGCGGGTTTGACCTGTCCGCGATGACAAGTCGTGCAGTTGATAATCGGCGATTCGCTTTTTAAGTTTTTAATGTTTTTCAAAAGCTCGCTGTTGATTGTTCCGACCATCGCCGCCATTTCGCGGGTGATTTGTTTGGTATTTTTGCCTTCGGCTTCCCATTTTTCGGGCGTATGGCAATAAGTGCAAGCGACGCCGAGCGAACGCGCATAGCCGAATTCCATAATTGCCAAAAGCCGGCCGGCCGGAACGGTTTTCAGCATTTGAATATTTTTGAAAACCTTTTCGGCCGGTTCCTGCTCCTTGCCTTTGATTTGTTCTTTCAGTTTGGCAAGCGCGGCGGCTTGGTTAAATTCCACTGCGGCAGCTGGCGGCGTCGGGGTTGGCGTTGGCAAAATATTGGTTTGTGCCGAAACAAAAGAGCGCGAACCGAACAATGTTAGTGCGCCGTAAAAAACAAACGTCGCCAGTGTCAAAGCAAGAGTGATTTTTCGTTGATTTTCTTTTTTCATTTTTATCTCCGTAAACCACCCTTTGCTCATGCTTTTTTTGAAAATTTTATTGTTTCGCGGCGGCAACCTTTCGTCTCACCGTTTTTTGCGCGAAAGCTGAAATTAGTCACGTCAAAATATTGGCAACCATGATTTTTTCATAAATTTTCCTTCTGAATTTTATTTCTGCGGTTCGCGGATGCGCGAAGAATGTCCGGCGACCAATTGCCAGCGTCCGCCGCGTTTTACAAAGACATCCGTAAACCTGCTTTTGTTTGTCGCTTCGCGGTCTTTTCCGCGTGAAACCGTCGTTGTCCGACCTGTCACGACCGCCGCGTTTCCGTAAACGGAAACCTTCATTTCATCAACAATATAGGAAACGAGTTTGAATTCGCCGGGCGGTTTATCGAGGCTCGCCACGTCTTCCGTCTTGGTTGTAATGCCGCCGCCCGAATCCGTAAAAATAAATTCGTCCGCTTCGATTCGTTCAAAAAAGGCTTTGTCACGTTTGATATTGGCCGCGCCGATGTCGCGTTCGACCTGCATCAGTTTGGCTTCGATTTTGCTTTGTTTGAGGTTGCTCTTTTTCTGCATTTGAGCCCAAACCGCCGAACAACAAATCAGTAAAATTAGCAGACCGTGCAAAAAATACTTCATGCTTTTCTCCTATGTTTGTTCGGTAAAACTAATTTTCGGCAAAACTTTTTGCAGCGATTTTCTTCCTTCTTCGGTTACTTTCGAGCCGCCCAGCAGTAAACTTTCAAGCGCCTTTAATTTTTCGAGATATTTTAATCCGGCATCGGAAATATCCGTCCGAAAAAGGCTCAGACGATTTAGCTTCGAGAAGTTTTTCAGATTTTTCAGCCCGGCATCGGTAATCTTCGTTCGGCCGATGAGAAGCGTTTCGAGATTGGTCAGATTCTTTAATTTTGCCAAACCCTGGTCGGATAAATTTGTTCGAAAGAGATTCAAAAAGACAAGTTTTTTGAGCTTTTTGAGATGCGTCATACCTTCATCTCCAATCGTTGTCATCCGCAAATCAAGCCATTGAATATCGTTGAAAATTTCGAGATTTTTTAAATCGGCAGCGGTGATTTTAGTATCGTGCAAATCAACCTTAACAACTGTTTTTTTCTCCGTATCGTATTCAACCTTTCCGCCCAAGTTTTCGATTACTTCGACGGCTTTCGCCTGTTTTGATAAATTTTGCGCTTGAATTGGCGCCCCTGTTGCCAACAAAACCATCAAAATCAATAAAAATGTTCTCATCGTTTTCCTCTTTGAATTGTTAGGTTCGGGTCAAGAAAATTTTGCGCGTGAAATTTGCGAATAATCATCAATGATGACGAGGAGTGGATGAAAAAACATTGACTAATTTGCTTTTACCCGTCTGTTCCGACGCGCAATGGTGTTTCTTAACCCGAAGTTGTCGGAGATAAAAATTACAATTTTCAAGCGCAATAAATATCGCTCAAAAATATTTGGTCGGGCGTGACGGCAATTATGTGTGTAGCATTCTGTCCTGTTCTCTTTCTGCCAATCCACACGATTTGTTGCCGTGCCGTAACGCCCGGTAAGCTTGTTTATTTCCGTCAATGTTTTTAACCGATCACGATCACATAGCTGCGCCACGCGATAACGATGGAAAAAACGAGCAGAAACAGAATATTAAATTTAGTTTTATTCGACATATTGACTCCGCCGGATGAATTTATTTCAATTATGAAGGTAACGGTTTTAGACCCGATTGAAAACAGTTTTGTGATGAAACGAAAAAGGCCGTGATGAACGGTTTAGAATCAAGTCCCAAGTTCCAAGTTCCAAGTCTCAAGTCTCAAGTCTCAAGTTCCAGAGCAGATTCGAGAGCGATAGACGGCAAAAAAGTCCAACACACAAATAGGTTTGTTGTTCGTTATCGCAAATGGTAAACCGAAAGTTCGCCAGACTTTCATTCAAAATCTGCTCTAAGAAAAGAAAAACTCTGACTTGGGACTTGGGACTTGAGACTTGAAACTTGGGACTTTTTCAAGCCTGATTTTCAAAAAGTTCAATGAATCGTTCGCGGAAATTGCGGCTCAGCGTGAGTTCCGTGCCGTTGCGTAAAATCACCGAATAATCGCCGCTGAACATCGGATGAAGTTCTTTGATGCGGTCAATATTGACGACCGTCGAGCGGTGAATCCGCAAAAATTTGTCCGGATTAAGCTTTGCTTCGATCGAAT
Source organism: Actinomycetota bacterium (assembly GCA_040005005.1). Classification (GTDB taxonomy): domain Bacteria; phylum Acidobacteriota; class Blastocatellia; order Pyrinomonadales; family Pyrinomonadaceae; genus JAFDVJ01. The sequence goes on along the minus strand of JBDTZT010000128.1, from coordinate 2,460 downwards.
TCATTGTTTCGCGGATCAGATGCGATTCGCGCCCGACGTGCAGTTTTAGGTAATTTCCGGCGGCTTCGATCCAGTCAATTTCGTCAATTCTCAAAAAGAAAACGCGCCCGACGGATTTAACGACGAGGCGTTCGAGATATTTTTTCTCCGTTCGCAAATCGGCAATCAAGGACGCCAATCTTTCGTCCAATTTTCCGCGATTTTTGTTTTCGATTTGTTCGCGGGCGCGGGTCACAGCGCGGTGCAGACGCTCGCGATTAAAAGGTTTGAGCAGATAATCAAGCGCGGACGCGTCAAACGCCTGAAGTGCGTATTGGTCGTAAGCCGTAACGAAAACTACCGTCGGAAGCGATTTCGCGTCGAGTGATTTGATGACTTCAAAGCCGTTTTTTTCGGGCATTTGAATGTCGAGAAAAACGAGGTCGGGCTTTTCGCTTTTGATGGTTTTAATCGCCTCCGCGCCGTTGCCGCATTCGCCAATGATCTCGACATCCGGTTCATCGCGCAAAAATCGCCTGACACGCTCACGTGCCAACGGTTCATCATCAACAATTAAGGTTTTGATTTTCATTACTCAAGATTTTTCTGCCTACGAAATACACGAAAGAAACAAAAAAGAGTCTTAAAATTTTTTGTATTATTTTCGTCCTTTTCGTGTGTTTCGTGGGCAAATTTATTCAGTTTTCCAATTCCCGGAACGGAATCGTTAAATTTACCCGCAAACCGCTTTTTTCCGCTGTCGCCAAACTGAATTGATGATCGTCGCCGTAAAGATGCCGCAATCTTTGGCGCGTGTTGGAAAGCCCGACGCCTTCGGGCAGATTTTCCAAATCATTGAACGGCACACCGATGCCGTTATCTGAGACGCTGAGCTCCAAACTTCCGTTGTTTCGAAGTGCGCCGATTTCGATTTTTCCGCCCGTCGAACGCGGCGCGATGCCGTGTTTAATGGCGTTTTCTACCAATGGCTGCAAAATCATATTCGGCACCCCGGCGTCCAAAGTGTCGGGCGAAATTTTCATCTCGACGATTAAACGGTCGTGAAAACGCATTTGTTCGATTTCGAGATATTTTCTCAAAAATTCGAGTTCCTGCTTCAATGAAACTTCCTGCACTTCGAGTTTTTCAAACGACAAACGAAGCAAATCGCTTAAATCGCCGATCATTCTTTCCGCCGATTCAGGGTCTTTGTAAATCAATTCGGAAATCGCGTTGAGCGTATTGAAAAGAAAATGCGGATGAAGCTGCATCTTCAAAACCTGCAGACGCGAAGTTGCCAGACGCGCTTCGAGTTTTGAAGTTGTCAGCTCGCGTTCGCGGTATTTTTGATAATAGCTGAACGCCGATTTGATACCGACCACGCCCCAGTAAATCAAAATGCTCAGATGCAGATTGATAAAGATAAAATATTGGTAAGCCTCAAGAAAGCTCGGGAATTGGCGATTCGGCGGATAACCGAGTTTGGTCAGAAAAAATGTATCAACCGCCTGTTGAAAAAACGCGATAATGACGCTTGTCAAAAGATGAACAAGCAAAGATTTCCGCCATTTTCCGGCTTCAAACGGAAATTTTTTCGTGAGCCACAAAATTAGCGGACTGAGCGCAAACCAGACGTAGCCCGAAACCATCTGCCACGTTAGGATTTGCCAAAACGGCACCGGATTTTTTGAAAGTTGATTTTGTAAGGCAAATTGGCTGGTGAAAAATAATCCGAACAACGTCCAGGTTGCCCAAATCGCCATCCATTTCACCCCTTTGCGATTTATCAGCGGTTCTTCGGTCATTTTCTCATTGAAGCGCAAATTTTTGTTTTCGGCAACAAATCTGTGATGAAAAGCTAAAATTTACTGACAAAACGATTGATTATTTTGACTGCTCTTTCAATCTTTCCTCGAAAAGCCGCGTCGAAACGGTGAGAAAATCGTGCGCCGTAATCAATCCGACAAGTTTTTTGTCTTTGACGACCGGCAAACAACCGATTTTTTTTTCGCGCATCAGATAAAGCGCTTCGAGCGTGTCGGTTTCGGTCGTTATGGTTATCAAATCGGTTTGCATCACGTCTTTAACAATAATGTCTTCGTCGGCTATTTCGCGCTGTTTGGCAAATAATTTGAGCAAGTCGCGGTGCGAAACCACGCCGACGAGATTTCCTTCCGCATCTTCGACCGGAACGTGGCGAATGTGCCGCCATTCCATCAAATTTGCCGCCAGATCAATCACGTCTTCGGGACGGACGGTGAACAAATCACGCGACATAAATTGTTCGACCGTGCGGTAATTATCAATCCAGTCGCTTTTTTCTTCGATTTCCGCCAAACTCCAGAGGTGCAGCGGTGCACCCGTTTCCTGATGTTTGAGCATTGCCGCGGTCAGCGTTCGCATCCGAACATTCGGTTTCGCCGCCGGGTCCATCGCGGCAAGCGAATCGAGCATCCATTGGGCGCCGGTTTTTTCCTGTGA
>JBDTZT010000127.1:0-7924 GCA_040005005.1 Actinomycetota bacterium | reverse complement strand
GACGCGGCACCGGCTCGCTCGTCTCCGACCGAATGGGCGAGGCGACAACCTACGCGCTTTACGCTTTGCAGGAACGCGGCGCGCTTTTTCTCAAACCGCAGACAAAAGTCTATGAAGGAATGCTTGTCGGCGAAAATGCCCGCACCGTTGACCTCGACGTGAACCCAATCAAAGAGAAAAAGATGTCGAATATGCGAACAACCTCGACCGACGAAGCAATGCGCCTCGTTCCCGTCAAAGAAATGTCGCTCGAAATAGCTCTCGAATTCATCGCCGACGACGAACTCGTTGAAGTTACGCCAAAATCAATTAGGTTAAGAAAACGAGTTTTGAAAGCCAACGAACGACCGAAAAAGTAAAAAGGCGGATGTGCTGCCTCAAAATAATCATCGGGAAATTTGTAAAAATCAATTATTTAATCTCGCAAACCGGCAGATTCGGCGAGCAGGAATACAAATCGTAACCCAAATATTTCGCCGGATCAACGCGTCCTTTCAATCCTTTGCCGGGCGAAACTTCCGTTCTGATTTCAAAATGCAGATGCTCGTCTTCGATTGACGTAAAAATCTTCGCGTTGCCTGTTTTGCCCGTCAGACCGAGCATTTGTCCTTGCGTCACCCACATTTTCGCTGTCACGTAAGAGTGTGAAAGATGCGCGTAGAAAGCATAAATCAGATTGCCCGGATTTTGCGGGTCTTCAAAACTTGTGCAGATTTGCGTTCCGTAATCGCCTGCATTAAGACGGACAAATTCGACAATTCCATCGGCCACCGCGTAAATCGGAGTTCCGACCGGAGCCCACAAATCCCAGCCTTGGTGCGGACGCGTACCGTTGTTTCTGACCATTCCGAAACCGTTATTCGGCAGGCCGCGCCTGATTTCCATATTGTCCAGCGGATCGTTCATAGTTTTAACCCCGGTCTCTTATAAAGTGTGAATCTTGACCGTTATTTTACTCGACAACGATCCAACCTGCTAATTTTGTTTCACCGAAACCGCCGAAAAAAGTAAAAATGTCGGTCATTGCCTCAGAGCTTCGCAGCAGTGTATTGGAGGCGGCGTCAAAACTTTTGCCGGGAGCCAGACAACCCGTTAAATCGTCGGGCGTGTCGGCCGAATGAATCATTATTCCGGCGGTTCCACCGCTTTCGGTCGGAACTTTATGTCCGTAACTGCCGGTCGGTTGAACAATAAAAACGCGTCCGCGGCTTTTGTCGTTGGTCATCGTCAGCAAAAATTTGCCGGCCGGAAGCGAATCATAATTGCCGCCGCGCTCGATGGTTTCAAAACTCACGTTTCCGGCCGGCAAAGTTCCGCGCTTGCCCGGCACGTTGTTTTTGGCAAATAACATCCCTGACCGTTTTAATGTTATCTCTTTCGTCAACGTGCTTAAATCTATGCCCATCTCATTTTCTCCTTTTTTACCTCAATATACTATTCCTATTTCTTTAAATTGCAACCCGTAATTGGCTTGCCGCGAAGGTTCTAAAAAATCGTAAAAATATAAAACTCCGTTCAGCATCCTCGCATCAAATCGCAGTACTTAATATTTTTACATGAAAGTCTTGACAGTAGTTTCTTTGCAAATGTTTGAAGCTAAGTTTTATACTTTAAGACTAAACGGGAGAATTTATGAAAATCGTTTTCGTCTTACTTTTAATGATTTTGACCTTGACCGTCGAGTTTTACCCGCAGAAGACAGATAAAGTTCAAAAGGGGGAAAAAACGCTTGTCAGCGTTCCGGTCACGGTCAGCGACCGCGAAGGACGTTATATTTCAGGTTTAAAGAAGGAAGATTTCACGCTTTACCAAGACGGAGTTAAACAAAACATCGGCTTTTTTGCGACTGAGGACGAACCCGTCAGCGTCGCGCTGCTGCTTGACACCAGCGCGAGCACGAAGGATGTTTTGGATAAAATCAAGGATGCCGCCAAAGATTTTATCGCATTGATGAATCCGAATGACCAATGTTTGGTCGCAACGTTTGATTCAAAGGTGAATATTCTCAGTCCGTTCACTTCCGACCGCCAACCGCTCAAAGAATCTCTCGAAAAAATCCAGACGGCGACCGGCGAAGGAACCGTCATCTTTAGTGCCGTCCGGCAAATCACGCAAAGCTTTTCGGCGAATTCGGCGGGGCGCAAAGTAATTGTAATTCTCTCGGACGGCAAAGATTACGGAAGCACCATTTCAAAAACCGAATTGTTTAGCCAACTCGAAGAATCAGACATTCTGATTTATTCCGTTTTTTATCAAACCGGGAAAGGGTTTAATAAACCGGTGCTTGACGCAAGCGGAACAATCAAGGAAGGCGAGCCGGACCAGAAGCCGAAAAAGGAAAAGAAGCCGAAAAAGAAAAAGGGCTACTCGATTCAGATTTCCGTGCTCCAGGATATTTATACGCAGGAAGACATTAAACTTGGCGACCGCGTTGCGACGATCGAAGCCGTCAATGCCTTGCAGGAAATGTCTGACCTCACTGCCGGAAGATTTTATTTGAGCGATGCGCCGAATCTGGGACGAATTTTTAAACAAATTGCGGGTGAATTAAGACAGCAATACCGGCTCGGCTATTATTCCAAAGACGGCGCGAATGAGGCTGCCATTCGCAATATCAGCGTGACCGTCATTCGTCCTGACGTGGTTGTTCGGACACGCGGCAAATTCCGCCCGAAACAGTTGTAATTTCATGGGAGTAGGTAAATTTTTAGTTATGAGCAAAGGGAAATTTCGGATCACTCAATTATTGCTGCCTTTGACAGTAATTCTTTTTTTAAGCGGCGTTGCCGCGGCGCAGGAATGGACCTGGAAAACCTTCAGTCCGCCGGACGGCGCGTGGAGCATTCTCGCCCCGGGCGTAATGAATCCCGATGCTGAGGCAAAGGAAGCAGGCAGCAAGGTCGGCAGTTACGCTTACAGCGATTTTTACGGTTTTTTTACCGTCGTTTATCGGGATTCTCCGCAAAGTTTTTGGTCACTGAAACCCGATTACAGCAATTATTTTAAAAAAGTCCGCAAGGATTTTGTCAAAGCCGGCAAAGGAGAATTGCTGCGGGAAGAAAAATATGTCAACGGTGATTCAATCGGGCGCGAAGTTCATATCAAAATTCCGACCGGTCAAATGGTCGGCACTGAAGGTCAAACGATCACGAAGTACCGCGTAGAACGCCTTCGGATGTTTTTTCACAACAAACGGTTTTATCTTTTGTTGGTCGTGTTGCCGGCAGATTCCATTGACACGCCCGCGATTGACAATTATTTTAATTCTTTTGTCGCTAAATAATTTTTTTTGAATATTATGAAGTTTTTTTTTACGATAGCTTTAATTTTGCTCTCATCCGTTTTTATTTTCGCGCAAAAACAGGCGGAAGTGATTGTGACTTCGACTTACTTGCGGAAAGCACCGGACTATGGCGCAGAAAAGATTCAAACGCTGCAAAAAAGCGATCGGGTAACGTTGGAAAAAAGCCGCGAAGCAAGCGGTTGGTATTACGTTTCAATCGCCAACGGAACGATCAAAGGCTGGATCTTAACGAGCACCGTTCGTCCGCTGAAAAATGAAGTGAAGGTTGAGCAAACGCCAAAACCGGCATCGCCAACCGTCATTGCGTCGCCGACAACCACAAAATCTATTCCGACTCCGAAACCGATTCCCAGCCCGACGCCGACGCCGGCTGCTGAAACGGTTGAAGATACCGAAGTCGTCAAAATAGATACCGAAGAAGTCAGCCTCAGTGTGCGGGTCGTTGACCGCAATAATCGTCCGGTCAACAAACTGCGCGAGTCCGATTTTAAGGTTTACGAAGACGACGTTCAGCAGCCGATTACTTCTTTAACAACCGCCGAAGTGCCGATTATCAACGCTCTCTTGATAGATAATTCGCGCTCGCTCCGAACCCAGCTTAAAAAGGTTATTGAAGCCTCCAAAATCATTGTCGGCACCAATCGAACGAATGATGAAACCTCTGTCGTTCGTTTTATCAGTTCGAACAAAATCGAAGTCGTCCAGGATTTTACGGCCGACAAAACGCGGCTCAACAACGCGCTTGATAATTTATTCGTTGACGGCGGGCAAACGGCGATTATTGACGCGGTTTATCGGGCGGCAAAAATGGTCGGCGAATATCAAAATTCCGGCAAAAAGGAAGATGTCAAACTGCGCGCCCTGATTCTGGTGTCGGACGGCGACGATCGCGCCAGCAGTTATCAGGAAAAACAGCTTTTTGAGCTGCTGCGTAATTCCTCCGTCCAAATTTATGCGATCGGCTTTATCAATAACTTGAGTCCGCAGCCTGAAGCGGAGACGAATATCAGCCGGCAGGAAAAAGCAAAATCGTTTTTAACGCGGCTGGCGCAGGAAACCGGCGGAAAGGTTTATTTTCCCGATTCGATTGACGAGCTTCCGAAAATCGCCGCAGAAATTTCCGGCGAACTGCGGACGCAGTACTATATTTCATATTCTCCGACAAACGATAAACACGACGGCAGTTTCCGTAAAATTAAGGTCGAAATAGCCGACGGCACAAACAACGAAAAAAGAAACGCCATCACGCGCACGGGCCGAAACACGCCGACCAATAAATAATAGTTTTGAAGCTTATCTTTTCCGGTAGGAAGCCATCCGGTCGGCGAGCCTCGTTGTTTCCGGCAGACGATATTTCGTCACGCATTGCAAAACATAATTTGCCGCCGTTTCAAGACTGATTTTGTGCCCGACCGAAACATAAACCGGCTGAACTTTGTTTTTCGTGCGCAGGGCCACGCCGACTTCTTCGTTGTAATGAATCAGCGGCGCGGTGCTTCCGCGAGTTTCGTCCAAAGCACCGTATTTTCCGATCAGCAAGGATTTCGCCACGCCGATTGATGGCACTCCGGTAAACAGTCCGATATGACAGGCAATGCCGAACCGGCGCGGATGGGCAATTCCCTGCCCGTCGCAGAGAATTAAATCCGGCGCGTTTTTCAGTTTTTCGAGTGCTTTTATCGCGACCGGCGTTTCGCGGAACGACAAAAGTCCGGGCACATATGGAAATTGAATCGGCAGAATCGCTTCGGCGGATTCGATGAGTTCCAATTCGGGAAACTTCAAAACAACGGCGACGGCGCGGCTCAAATCGGTTTGCCGGTCGTAACCCAAATCAATTCCCGCGACCGTTGTCACGGGCGCAGCAAAACTATCTTCTCTGATTACCTCGTAAGCAAGTTGTTTTTGCAGTTCAATTGCGGCCTGCATCGTTAAATTCCAATCGTGAAGCGGGATTATTTTCATAGCATTTGAGCGGCTTACTTTTCCATTTCGGCATTTGCTTCGTCCGTTTCATCATCCAAATAAATTTCGTAGCCGCAGGCATCGTCGTAATAATAACTTCGCGTCTTTTGGTCATCCTCTGCCGCGGGTGTTTCGGGCGATTCACGGCATTCTTCCTCAGTTTTCTGATCTTCCTTCGTATTTTCAGGCATAATTACTTTATAATCAATTCAAACATCTTTTACCAAATCTAAAATTATGAATTCAAAAAAATATCTTTTGACCTTCGGGCTGGTTTTATCTTCGATTGTTTCGACCTATTTTGTCACCGTTTCGACGGCGCAGCAAGGAATGCAGACAGAAACGAAAACGGCCGACAATGAATATCAAATCGGCGCGATCCTTTTTATGCAGAAAGCGGCGGAATACCGCGCCCTTTGTTTTCAGGCTTACAATTGGGCGAAACGCACGCTCGACGACGATGATAAAACAAAGAAAAAACTGCCGAAAGCGCAAAAGAAACTGCCGCGGGCGGTGGTCGTGGATATTGATGAAACCATTTTGGACAATTCGCCCGCGCAAGCTTCGAACGCCAAAAATCGCCTGCCTTTTGATTTGAAAAACTGGTATGCGTGGGGCGAAATGCGCAAAGCCAAAGCGATTCCGGGCGCGGTTGATTTTGCCAATTACGCGAAACAGAAAGGTGTCAGAATTTTTTATGTTTCAAACCGCGATGAAGTGCAGAAAGCGGCAACGATTGACAACTTAAAAAATGCGGGGTTTCCTGATGTTTCGGAAGAAAACGTCCTGCTGCGTCAAAAAGAATCAACCAAAGAACCGCGCCGCACGGCAATCGCCGAAAAATACCGGATCGTCATTCTGATGGGCGACAACCTCAACGATCTATCAAATGTTTACGAAAACAAATCCGTTGCCGACCGTTTCGCCGAAGTCGAAAAAGCCAAGGAATTTTACGGCAACAAGTTTATCGTCCTGCCGAACGCGATGTACGGCGAATGGGAAAGCGCGATTTACAGAGACGATAAAACTATCAAAGCGACCAATGCCGAAAAACGTGCAAATGCACTGGAGTTGCCGTAAAATTCACTTATGAAGCGAACGCCCGAAGAAAAACTTTTGAATCCGAAACCCGGAAGCAAAATTGCCGCCGCCAAAGAGTTCGGTATTGATTTGACTTTGCTCATAGGAACTTTGCGTTTAACGCCAAATCAGCGAGTCAAAAATATGCAGAAATCAATGATGAGTTTAGAAAAATTCAGCCGCGACGCGGAAATTTGGAGAAAAAACAATCGTGATAGACTTAAGTCCCGCGCTCAAAGCGCTGACCGAAAATAAAGTTGAATTTGTTATCGTCGGGGGCATTGCGATTACCGCATATGGCTCTGCTTACATTACGAAAGACCTTGATTTCTGCTATCTTCGGTCAGCGGAAAACCTAAAAAGAATTGTCAAAGCACTCGCCCAATTCAATCCGAAATTACGCGGTTTTCCTAAAGAACTGCCATTCTTTTGGGATGAGAGAACCTTACAGAACGGCACAAATTTCACGCTCGAAACCGATCTTGGCGATATTGATTTACTTGGAGAAGTCGCTGGTGTCGGCGATTATAAAGCGGTCGAAAAAGGATCCGTCGAAATGGAAATTTGTGATGTGCCGGTCAAAATTATTTCGCTTGATGATTTGATTAATGCCAAACGTGCCGCCGGACGGACGAAAGATTTACTTGTTTTGCCGGAACTCGAAGCCTTGCGCGAGGCTTTGAGCGATGAAGAAGAATAAGTTTTCAGGAAACTGCCGAATTTCGGCTTGCGTTTATTTGGCGGGCGGCGGATAAACCTCTGAAAATCATAAAAAGCGCAAAAGCGTGAAAAGCGGCGGGCAAATAGGCACCGATGACCAAAAGAAAAACTCCGTCGAGGAAATACAAAACCATTCCGACGATGAACGCCCAGGTTTTAAATTTATTCGCCCATAATCCGCACAGTAAAAAAACTGCGGCGATCATGAGGTCAATAATAAAAGCAATGATTTTGATAACGGAAAAATCTCCGCTACGGGAGATTTGATCAACAATTTCATCAATCACTTGTGTAATTCCGAGTCCGGCAAAGAAACTCCAGTTTCCGCCGAACAAAAAGATCAGCGAATTGATCAGTGAAAGTCCGGCAATCCAATAAAACCAGCTTGCGCCGCGTTTTGTTTGGGCTGCCAACTCATAATTGTCGGCAAGGATTTTTTCCCGATCGGGTTCGGGTGATAGATTTAGAATGCCCATATTTTTATTTAATCTCCAAATTTGTGAAACTTTTGATACTGTGAATAATTTACAAATGACACTATAAATCATTTTGCCTTGTTTCCAAATACAAACATATGTTTCTGAAAACTTTTCAACTTTACCTTTTTACTTTTGCCTTTTGCCTTGTTTTGAGCGCAAACGCGCAAAATCTATCGGTCAAAGACATTATGCGCGAACCTTCGCCGGCGGGAATGCGACCCGAATCGGAAAAACTTTCGCCCGACGGCAAGACGGTCGTTTACGCGTGGAACGCTGACGGCACTGAACCGCGCAATCTTTATATCGTCAGATCTTCGGGCGGCGATGCGCGGATTTTGGTCAATGCCGAAGCAAATTACGAGCAAAGAACTTTGCC
>JBDTZT010000126.1:0-8046 GCA_040005005.1 Actinomycetota bacterium | reverse complement strand
ATACCTTTAGAGAATATTATCCCAGATGCTTGGACGGGCGTTGATTTACGAAAACGGCTCAAAAACGGCGAATCGGTTTCGCCCGAAAATCAGACGGGAATCGTAACAATTGCCGACGTTTCAGCGTTGCGTATTCGCGTTGATCTGGACGAAACGGATGTCGCCAAAGTGCGCGAAAATCAAAAAGCGTTTATTACTGCCGACGCTTACGGCGACCAAAAATTTTATGGAAAAGTCATTAAAATCGGGCAAATACTCGGCAGAAAAAATTTTCGTACCGAGAGACCGACCGAAAAAGTTGATACGAAAATTCTTGAAATCTTGATCGAACTCGCGCCCGACCAAAAGTTGCCGCTCGGTTTGCGGGTTGATTCTTTTATCGAGATTGAGAACTAAATTGCCGAAAATTGTTTGCGGACACTTTGGCGACTTTGCGAGAGAAAAGTTTTTCAAAAGTTCAAAAAGAAAGCAATTTCCCGTAAAGGCGCAAAGCCGTAAAAGAGGAAACAATTATGAATTTATCAGTCAAAATCGCACTTCTTGTTTCGGGCATCTTTTTGCTCAATGGAATGCTGACAGGCATTTGGAAATACGCAAAGATTATGTCGAGCCAACAACATCAGGCTCCGGTTTATGTTGATATCGCCCATCGCACTTCGTTTTTCTACGCTTTTGCCTCGTTGATTATCGCTAAATTAATGGAATTTTCGCCATTCGGCATTTTTTGGCAAATCGTCATCGTCGCGTTTCCGTTAAGCTATTTTTTGCTGACGGTCACCGGTTATATTAAAGAAGGTTATTTAAATCGGACTGAAAATATTTTTGCCGAGCGAAACTTTGTAACTACTTGGTTTATGTATGGATTGATCGCCGGAGAAATTGGCGGTTTTGTTTTCATTCTGGGCGGATTCGTCTATACGCAATTTTTTGCAAATTAAATTTGACTTAACGCTTCAAAAATGAGAAAAAAGATAAGTAGGTGAGTAAGCACTTACTTATCTTTTTTAGGGGTATTTTATGAATAAGCAATCATTAACGATTGATACGGTTAGATTAGGCATAATTTCAGTTTTATTTACTTTTTTCGGATTTGTTAACGCTCCGGCGCAGGACGCAACGCCAACTCCGACACCGGAGATCAAAGATACGCAAAACGTCAAGCCGGAAAATCTGAGCGGAGTTCCGACAATCGCACCGAATTACCAGCAGGACGATAAATCTCTGCCTGATTTGGGGCGTGTCGGCGTGGATATGATGGAGCAGAAACCGCTCGGGCTAAAAGAAGCGATTGTTTTGGCACTTGATAACAACAAGGACATCGAAGTCACGCGGCAGAACGTAAAGATTGCCGAGTTTGATTTGCAGTCAGCGCGTGGTTTTTATGAACCGCATTTTTCGGGGCAGACTTATTACGAACGCGCCGTGACGCCGAACGTCAGCATTTTCAGTTCAACCCCGACGATAACAAATAATTCGATTGTCGGTAACGCCGGATTTCAAGGCTCGCTGCCGCGTTTCGGGACGACTTACAGCGCAACGGTCAACAGCCAGCGGGTTAATTCAGACAATCAGATTACTATCTTGAGTCCGCAAAACAACTCGAGTTTCAACTTGAGTCTGACACAGCCGCTGCTTCGCGGACGCAGATTTGACCAACCGCGCCGCGTAATCGAAATCGCCAAGCGAAACTTGAGCCTGACTGACACGCAGTTTCGCCAACGCTCGATTGATATTATTACGAATGTCCAGCGCGCTTACTGGGATTTGGTTTTCTCTCTCAGGAATTTGCAGGTGCAGCGCGACGGCGTGCGTGATGCTAAAGATCAGCTTGAACATAACAAGCGGCTGGTTGACGAAGGACAACTCGCGCCGATTGATGTGGTCGCCGCCGAAACGCAGGTCGCCAACATTGAGCAGGGCGTTTATGAAGCCCTCGAAACCGTCGGGCGTGCCGAAAACACGCTCAAAAATCTGATTGCACAAGACAAAGACGACGCGATTTGGCGGGCAGCACTTGTGCCGACTGATGCGGTTTATCTGGAAGCACCGCGCACGACTCTGCCCGAAGCCTTGGGTTTAGCTCTCGAAAATCGTCCGGAAATCGAAATCAACAAGGTTCAGAAAGACATCAACGAAATTGACCAAAAATTCTATCGCGACCAGACAAAGCCGCAGATTGATTTGACGGCAAGCTATACGACATCAGGCATCGGCGGCAGTCAAAATCCTAATTTTTCGAGTCCGTTCGGAAATGTCGTTTGCAACCCGCAAACGCAAACTCCGGCGGATTATCAAACGTGTCTGCTTCGCCAGCAGCAGCAAACCGTCTTGCTCAACGGCTTGACAGGCAGTTCGATAACCGACATTTTCGCCAACCGTTACCCGACATTTCGCGCCGGTGTCGTTTTTAATTTGCCGCTACAGAATCAAACGGCGAAAGCGAATCTTGGCAAATCGCTCGTGCAGAGTCAGCAGATTCAGACCCAACGCGAACAGATTGAGCAGAATATCCAGGTTGACGTTCGCAATGCTCTGCAAGCCGTTCGCACATCGGAAGCCCGCCTCAGAAGCGCGGCAATTTCGCGCGATAATTCGCAGAAGCAATACGAATCCGAACAGCGCAAACTCGACGCCGGACAGTCGGATGTTTACAAAGTTCTCGAACGCCAAACTGCACTGATAACGGCGCGAAGCAATGAACTCCGTGCCCAAACCGAACTCAACAAAGCCATCGCCGATTTGCAGAGAGCGACGGGAAATTCGCTGAAGGCAAATAACGTCGAAGCGCGTTTGCGGAAATAAATAAAATTAAGAATTAAAAATTAAGAATTAGGAATGACTAAAGGATTTCTTCAATTCTTAATTGATAATTCTTAATTGAAATTACGCCATCACAATTCCGGAAATATTGTCGGTTTTATCTTTTTCGTTGCCGTCTTTGTCTATTTCACTTGAGACTATTTTGTATCGCCAACCCGAATAATTTATACAGTTACTGCATTTGAGCTGTTCGGCTTTGATAACAGGTCGAGCGTTGATGCTTTCGGCATTTTCCAGATTGCCGAGCATCAGCGGATTGATGGCGGAGGCTTTTGATGAAGCATGTTCGATCGGGATTTTCAGATGTTTGGTTTCCGACACATCGCACCATTTGCCACATTTCTCGCAAAACATTTCATCGTCAATTGCCGAACTGCCAATGAGTGTAACGATTAGAAGAATTGTCACCGCTTCGATACCCCACAAGAACCACAGAAAAATGCCGCTCGGTGTGCCGCCTTTGATGGTAAACCAGCCGGTTTTATTTATCTCGTTTATGAGCGCCCAGACCGCAAACGGATTGAGGATTATATCGAGCATCCCGACATCCGCAACGCCGAATCGATGCACGAGCGCATAAAGAAAAAACGACCACGCAAAATACAGACTCAGGAAAGCGCCGACTAAGCCGCCGATAAAACAAAACATTTTACTGCGGGTTTTACCGAACTTGAGTAAAATTGAAATTGCAAAACCGCACGCGAAGCCATAACCCAAAATAATCAGAAATGTGATATATCCGCCAATCGGATTATAGACATTAATATACGCATAGATTAGAGCCAGTATAAGCAAGAGCGGAATGCCCGCGCCAAAAAGTAAAATCGGCGCGTAACCGATTTTACCGGAGTGTTGATATAAATTCATATTGTTTTTCTCAGGGAATTAAGATTATTATGGAACTAAAACCATAAAATAATATATCGGTTTTTAGGCATTTGCAATACTTTTTTTGATTGTATCCAAATTTTGATTGATAAAGAATGGCAGAAAATGTTAGCAACACACAAGAATTTTTTGACATCGGCGAAAACTTGGCGTGGTCGGTTGCATTTTGCGGCAAACTTGGATTAAATTTGCGTCGTAGTAACTGTAAATCCAATTTACTAATTTTGAGGAGATAATATATGTTAAAAAAAATAGGTCTTAAGTTTTTTATTTTGATGATGGTCGGCGTGATGTCGGTCACGGATTTGTCGGCGCAAACGCGGGTTCGTTTTGCTCGCGGCAGCAATTCGGCGACGATTCGCGGCACAATCCGACCGGGTTCGGCAGTGCGTACCTACGTTTTACGCGCATCAAGCGGACAAACGCTCTCGGCTACGCTCAGTTCGGGTAACGGCAAGTGTGATTTCACGCAGGGAGCGTATCACGACACGCAGTACTCACAGCAAATCGAATCGAATGGCGATGTCACTTTCAGTATTGACAATCACGGCAGCCGGGCGACGACGTTTACGCTAACGATTTCGATTCAATAAACAACCTAAATTTCAATTTTTACGCCGTCTTGCCTTTAAAACATAAGTGCAGGACGGCGTAAATTTTTTCTGCCGGCTTTGAAAACCGACCGCATTTACTAAAAAGGAAGCCGTAAGACAGTAAAACTCGTCGAAACCGTAGCGATTACGTTTCCCGTTCCGACCTGTATAGCTTCAGCCGTTAAGATGTAGTTATCTCCCTGCAACGACGGAATCGGCAGCGACCATTGAAAATTAAAGTTTTGGTTGGGATTCGGGTTGGGAAAGCCCGAACCTGCCAAAACTCCGTTAGCTTTGTAATCAACGCGGGCGACGCGCGGTGAATTCTGCCTTCGCGTAAAACTCACTGAGCAGGGCAGAGAACCCTGCCAGTAATAGGTAAATCCATTGACCGGTGAGGTTAGTATGAAATTTTTAATCTGGGCGGAAACTTCTTTACCGACCAAAGGAATAAGAGCCGTTACGGTCAAATAACGCAGAAAATCACGACGATTAAATTCTGACATAAATACCTCCAAAAAAGTTATAAATTTTGAGGCTTCGGTGCAGTTGATGATAAATTTAAACTTAAATCAAAGCAAGAATGATTTGTGATTGCCCGAATTTTAAATTTCCAACTTCAAACCATCCCGCGCTTCGATAATTTCGCAGGGCGGCGTAAATTTTTCTACTTCCGCCTGAAAATTCACTGCGTCCCACTCCGCATAAAAATGAGTAAGCATCGCTTTTTGAGGTTTCGCATAGCGTATTAAAAACATCGCTTCGGCGAGTTCGAGATGCTTTTCGGTCGGCTTGTCTTTCACAAATGAACATTCCAGCACGAACAAATCAACCCCACGCGCAAATGCGCCGAGCGATTTCTCAAAACCCGTGTCGGACGAATAAACGAGCGTTTTGCCGTGTTTATCGCTGATGTGAATCGCCAGACTCTCGGCGGTGTGCGGCGTTTTCATCGTCACGGCTTGCGTGTCGGGTAAAATCTCGAACTTTTCAAGCGGTTCGACTTCCCCTACCTCGACGGGAAACGGTTGCTCGAAAAGTTTGTAATTATTTGCCGCGTCAAAGGATTTCAGGAGCTGAAGCAAACCTTTCGCGCCGAAGATTTTGAGCGGTTTTTTTCGGCTTTGCATTTCGGGCGCGTGTCTTGTCCCAAACAGAAACGGCGCGAGTCCGCCGATATGATCGAGGTGAAAATGCGACAGCCAGATTACATCCAAATTTACCCAATCGCAATGCTCCTCAGCCATCCGGTGAATCGCCGCCGCCGAACAATCAAGCAAAATCGTCCCGCCGGAAGTTTCCACCCAATAAGCCGAACTGCTTCTTTTGGCATGCGGAACCGAACTACCCGAGCCAAGCACAATAAATTTCATAAAACAATCATAACAAAAAGAGAATTCAAACTGGATAGCCGGAATTTATAGGATTTTTCAAGCAAAATTAATTATTCCGCCAATCCTGTCCATCCTGTTTGAATTCTCTTGTGATAAATTATTCGTATGAATGAAATAGACATTTTGGCAATCTTTGCGCATCCCGACGATGTTGAATTGACCGTTGGCGGAACGCTTTTGAAGATGAAATCAATGGGCTACAAAACAGGTGCGGTGGACATTACGCAGGGCGAAATGGGAACCCGCGGAACGCCCGAAATCCGCGCTCTCGAAGCCGAATATGCTGCGCGGATTCTGAAATTGGACGTGCGCGAAAATTTGCAACTGCCCGACGGTCACGTTTTTGTAACCGACGACGAACGCACGCGCATGGTCAGAGTTTTGCGCCGTCTGAAGCCGAAAGTTTTGCTCACGCATCAAACGGACGACCCGCATCCCGACCATAATCACATCGCGCAGCTCGTCCGTGAATCGGCGCGGCTCGCTTCGATGCAGAAATATGATGTTGATTTTGGACAAGCGCGAACAAATGTTCCGATGGTCGCCCACAATGTTTTTTCGCACCGCGTCGTGCCGTCCTTTATTGTGGATATTTCGGAGTTTCTCGAACAAAAAATGGACGCGATTCGCGCTCATGTTTCGCAGTTTCATAATCCAAACTCCAACGAACTCGAAACGCGGCTGACCGGTGAAGGTTTTCTTACCGAATTGGAAGTCCGTTCACGCTATTTTGGAAGTTTAATCGGCGCGGCGGCGGGCGAACCGTTCTTCGTGCGCGAGGCTTTGAACATCGGAGACCCGGTAGAATTACTGACGCGCCCGATGAATCTTTACTCTTAATTAATGGTGAATGGTGAATGGTGAATTTTTATAATAATTTATCACTCATCACTCACCATTAATTAAATGATACTTATCCAATTGAATCTGCGCGTTAATAGTTGCCGAACAATTTCTCGGCAAAGCAATTATTTAATAAAAAGGAGATTATTTAACAATGAACGCAGTTTTCCCTGAAGTAGAACAACAAACGCCGCCGCAAGCGGTGATTATGCAGATGGCGATGGGTTTTATCGTTTCGCAAGCCCTGGCAGTTTCAGCACGGCTTGAAATCGCCGATTTACTAAAGAACGGTGCAAAATCCGCCGAAGAATTAGCCGAATTAACCAAAACGCATTCGCCATCGCTCTATCGTCTGCTTCGTGCGCTGGCAAGTGTCGGAATTCTCCGTAAAGACGCGGACAAATTTTCAAACACGCCGCTCGGTGACGTTTTACGCTCCGACCATCCGCAATCAATGCGTGCCGCTTTGAATATGATGGGCGACCCCGAACATTGGAACGCGCACGGCAATATGCAGCAAAGCATCAAGACGGGCGAAATCGCTTTTGATTACACCTTCGGAATGCCCATTTTCCCGTATTTCGCGCAAAATCCGGCGGCGGCGGCGGTTTTCGATAAATCAATGACGAGTTTCAGCGCGGCGGTCGCCGAAGCCGTCTCGTCAACTTACAATTTCAGCAAAGCGAAAACAATCGCCGACATCGCCGGCGGACACGGAATTCTTCTCGCCAAAGTTTTGCAGACCAGCCCGCACGCCAAAGGCATTTTATTTGAACAGCCGCAAGTTCTCGAAGGAAATATCCTCCAGAAAGAAGGTGTCGCGGAGCGGACGACACTCGTTAGCGGTGATTTCTTCGCGGAAATTCCGGTCGTCGCCGATATTTATTTGATGAAATTTATCATTCACGATTGGAACGATGAACAATCACTCACGATTTTGAGCAATCTCGCTCAATCCGCCCCGCAAGGCTCGCGACTTTTACTCGTTGAAACGGTCGTTGAAGAAGACAGCAACGCGCCTTCGCTGAGCAAAGTGATGGATTTGAATATGCTTGTGATGACCGGCGGATGCGAACGCACCTCGCGCGAATACGCCGCACTTTTAGAGAAAACAGGTTTTCGTCTCGAAAAAATTTATCCGACCATACCTCTGCAAATCGTTGAAGCCGTCCGGGTGTGAAAGTCAAAAGGTGAAAAAGTTTGCTTGTTTGTTTAAAACAAAACTTTTTCACCTTTTCATTCTTAACCTTTTTCACTTTTTTCGCCTTCGTAAATATCTTTTTTAGAAAAACCTTTTTTTACGACCTTTCTAATGGCTGTTCGCAAACCGCTGTCAACCGATGTTACGATTCGCCTGATTTTTTGTTCGGGTCGCGCCTTGAAATATGTCACGTGCGTCGTTTCGTAGCCGTTCGGCGAATGCGGCGAGAAATAATAATTTGAAACGCAGCAGCGGGTGCCGGCGGTCTTTACTTCGTTGACCGAATGATACGATTTATCGTTTGTCG
>JBDTZT010000125.1:0-8050 GCA_040005005.1 Actinomycetota bacterium | reverse complement strand
CGCGCAACTTGCTCGTGCCGAATATCAAAGGCTCGGACAAGATGAATTTCGCCGATTTTTTCGCCGCCTATAACCAGCAGGTCAAAAAGGCGCGCGACGGAAAACTCGAAATCCCCGACTTTCAAGGCACGACGATTTCTCTGACTAATCCGGGAACGCTCGGCACGGTCGCGTCGAATCCGCGCTTGATGAGCGGGCAAAGCGCGATTATCGCGACGGGCGCAATCGAATATCCGGCGGAATATCAAGCGATGACCCCAGCCGCGCTTTCGATGCTCGGCATCAGCAAAATAATCACGCTGACTTCGACCTACGACCATCGCGTCATTCAAGGCGCGGAAAGCGGTTTATTTCTGGCGAAAATTCACGAATTTATTACCGGTCAACACGGATTTTACGACGAAATTTTCGCGGCTCTGGAAATAAATTATCCCCCGATGCGTTGGGCGCAGGATTACAATCCCTCGCTTTTCGGCAGCGACCGCGCCAGCGAACTGGCGGAAAAACAGGCGAATGTTTTGCAGTTGATTAATGCTTACCGGATTCGCGGCCATTTGCTGGCCGATATTGACCCGCTCAATATGACTTCGCATCACGCCTCGGAACTCGACCTTGAAAATTTCGGTCTGACGATCTGGGATTTAGACCGCGAATTTATCACGGGCGGACTGCACGGCGAAAAAACCGCGACCCTCCGGCGTATTTTGGATATTTTACGAAAGGCTTACTGCGGCAAAGTCGGCATCGAATACCGCCATATTCAGAAAAAAGAAGAAAAAGAATGGATTCGCAATCAGGTTCGCGAACAGTTTGTTGATACCCAGCCGCTTTCGCCGGAAATCAAAAAGGCACTGCTGCTCAAACTCATCGAAGCCGAACAGTTTGAGCAATTTATCCATAAAAAATATCTCGGGCAAAAACGCTTTTCGCTCGAAGGCTGCGAAACCGTCATTCCGATGCTCGACCAATTGGTTGAAAACGCTTCGAGAAAAGGCGTTGAAGAAATATTTTTGGGAATGGCGCACCGCGGACGGCTTAACGTATTGTCAAACATCATTGATTATTCGATGGCGGAACGCATTTTCACGATTTTTGAAGGAACTTCGCATCCGAGTTTTCCGGCTGACGAAGGCGACGTAAAATATCATCAGGGCGCGATCGGAACGCGCCAAACCAGCGGCGGAAAGAATGTTAAAATCATTCTTTCTTCGAATCCATCGCACCTTGAATTTGTTGATCCGGTGGTTGAAGGAATGGCGCGGGCGCGGCAGGACGAACTGCTCAAGGGCGATGAAGCCGACGCCTCGCTCCGCAATGCCGTTCACGACCGCATTTTGCCCGTTCTCCTGCACGGCGACGCGGCTTTTGCCGGACAAGGCATCGTGATGGAAACCTTGCAGCTCGCCAATCTGCGCGGCTACCGGACGGGCGGCACAATTCATATCGTCATCAATAATCAAATCGGTTTTACGACTTCGCCCGAAGCCTCGCGTTCGTCAATCTATTCGACCGATGCCGCGCAGATAACGCAAACACCGATTTTCCACATCAACGGCGACGACCCCGAAGCCGCTTTCCGCGTCGTCCAGATCGCGCTTAATTATCGTCAGGAATTTAATAAAGACGTTGTTTTGGACGTGGTTGGTTTTCGCCGGCTCGGACATAACGAAGGCGACGAACCGAGTTACACGCAGCCTGTGATGTATGCGCGCGTTAAAGCGCATCCCGGAACGCGCCATCTTTACGCCCAGCAACTGATTCGTGAAAGCGTGATTTCGGAAGACGGTTTAAGGGCGATGACCGACGAAGTGGTCGCTAAATACGAAGGAATTCTCGAACGGGCAAAACAGATCGCCGCCGAAAACCCGAAACGCGCCAAACTTGCCGCGCCTGCGGCGGAAGAAGACGGCTCAAGCGTTCTGGAAACGCCCATTACGAAAGAAACTTTGCAAACTGTTTCCGAAAAAATCTCGCTCGTTCCCGAAGATTTTCATATCAATCCGAAAATGGTCGGACAACTGGCGCGGCGGGCGAAGATGGGAACCGGCGAAACGGCGATGGATTGGGGCTTTGCCGAGGCGATTTCGTTCGGCTCGCTCGTTCTCGAAGGCAAGCGAATCCGCCTCAGCGGACAAGATTCGGGACGCGGAACTTTTTCGCAGCGCCACGCGCTGATGTATGACACGATTAACGGCGCGATGTGGTCGCCGCTCGGCGATCTGCGGTCGGACAAAAATCCGTCGGCGCGTTTTCAGGTTTACGACAGTTCGCTGTCAGAAAATGCCGTGCTCGGTTTTGAATACGGCTATTCGTTTAATGCTTCCGCGATGCTCGTCATCTGGGAAGCGCAGTTCGGCGATTTTTCCAACGGCGCACAAGTCATCATTGACCAGTATATCTCGGCTTCGGAAGACAAATGGAAACAGAAATGCCGGCTCGTAATGCTGCTCCCGCACGGCTACGAAGGACAAGGACCGGAACATTCGAGCGCCCGGCTCGAAAGATATTTACAGCTTTGCGCGGAAAATAATCTTCAGGTTTGCTACCCGACAACTCCGGCGCAGTATTTCCATCTTCTGCGCCGACAGGTCATACAGGAAATTGTCCGTCCGCTGATTGTCATGACTCCGAAAAGTTTGCTGCGGCTGCCGGCGGCAAGTTCGACCGTCGAAGAATTAACGAGCGGCGGTTTCAATCCGGTTTTGGACGATGCGCGCATTTCCGATAAATCGAAGGTCAAGCGCGTTGTTTTGTGTTCGGGCAAGGTTTTCTACGATTTGGACGCGGGACGCAGCGAGGCGGCGGACGACCGCGTGGCGATTGTCCGGCTCGAACAATTTTACCCGTTCCCGGCCGAAAAATTGAAGGAAGTTTTCGCGTCATACAAAAACGCGACGCAACTTTTCTGGACGCAGGAAGAACCGCAAAATATGGGCGGTTGGACGTTTGTCGAAGACCGTTTGCACGAAATCAAAGGCAATTTGACGCTTCGCTACGTCGGACGCGCCGCTTCGGCTTCGCCCGCGACCGGTTCTTACGCGATTCATCATCTCGAACAGGAAAAACTCGTCAACGATTCGTTGATCGAAGATTCGGACGAGGTTTCCGCGGCAAGGACATAAACTGTGCAAAGTGCAAAGTGCAAAGAATTAACTTTGCACTTTGCACTATTCCAGTTTCATTTTCCGGAGAATGTCCTGAAAGCGCGGTTCGTCGCGCAGAACATCGAAAACCGGGTCGGCTTTGACGAAGACCATTGCAAATGCTCGACCTTGCAAAGCCCTTTCGAGATTGTCGAGGGCTTTTTCCTTTTCGCCCAAAAAAGCATAAATCTTCGCATTGCCGTAGTTTACGTTTACGTCGGTGGTTGAAGCAGTAAGACGGTTTGACAGAAACTCTCTGATGCCGCCGCTTTTAAATTTTTCTTTCTGCGCGGTTAATTGTTTTTCGATTCTTTCCTCTTGTTCAGCGGTTTGGTTGGCAAAGCCGGTCGAAATTTTTTCAGATTTCAAACTTTCTTCAATTGCCGCGTCCGTTTTACCCTGCTTCAAATAAATGTCGGAAAGATAATTGTGCGCGAAAACAAAATCGGGATAAATTTCCAGCGATTTTTGGCAGTAGGCTTGCGCCGCATCGTATTCGTGATCGAAATAAAAGGCTTGCCCCAAATCCGCCAGAAAATTGTACGAGAACGGATTGATTTCGAGTGCCCGCTCGAATTCGGCTTTGGCTTCCGCGTTTCGGCCTTCGATTTCGAGGAGCGTCGCATACCAGTGATGAGCCGTCGGATAATTTTGATTAAGCTCGATTGATTGTTTGAATTCGGCTTCGGACGCTTTCCAATTCCACCCGTGGAACATCTGCAGAAAACCGAGCGTCGCGTGGGCTTCGCCGGAGTTTGGATCAATTTCGATAGCCTTTTCAATTACCTGAAAAGCCTCAAGTTTCGTGGCTGAATCGGTCGCCAATCTATCTGCCAAACCGACATAAGCCAGCGCAAAATTCGAATCTTTTACAATCGCGTTGCGAAACAGCCGTTCGGCTTCGATCATTCCCGCCCAACTTCGTTTGTTCCATTCAAAACGACCTTTCACATAAAGTTGATAAGCATCCGCATTTTCCGTGTAGGTTTTGGTGATGGATTTTTGTTCGTCGCCGCTGACATTCAAAGCGAGCGCGTCAACAATCTGCAAGGTAATTTCATTTTCAATCTTTAATTCGTCGCTCAGCGGCTTTTCAAATTGTCCTGACCAAATCGCTTTGTTGTCGCTCGTTTTAAGCAGTCGCACCGTGACGCGCAATTGATTTTCGGCGCGGTAGATCGTGCCTTCCAAAACGGCGTCAACATTGAGTTTTTGAGCAATTTGCGTAGAATCACTATCCTGATTTTCAAAAGCGGAAACCGCGCTTGTCGGACGCACATTTAAACTTTTCAGATTGCTCAAACGGGTGATCAAAACATCGGCTAAACCCAAGCCTTGATGCTCATTTTCCTTCGCGGCATTGATCATTTTGAAAGGCAGCACGGCGATTGATTTGATTTGGGGCGGACTTTTCGCCAGTGAATTCCGGTAATTCAAAAACGCCAGACTGCCGACTGACAAAACGAGCAGAACCGCCGCTGAAACAAGCCGGCGCGCCGCAACCGAAGCAAAAACTTTCGGTAAAAACTTTTGCCTTTCGGGCGTATTTTCTTCAATCTCGATCAGCGTTTGGCGGTGCGTGTGCTTTTCGATAATGAGTTCGCCTTTTTCCGCTTCGATTTCGTGAATTTCACCGGCAAACCGATAACCGCGGCGCGGAACTGTTTCAATTAACTTTTCGCTCGCGCCAAAATCTTTAAAGGTCTTTCTGAGAAGATAAATATGACGCGAAAGATTGCTTTCTTCGACAAATGAATCCATCCAGATTTTGTCGAGCAGTTCGGCTTTCGTAACCACCTCGCCGCCGTTCTCGGTCAGCACGCAAAGCAGTTCGATTTCCTTCAAAGGCAGATTGACCGGCTTGTTTTCAAACCACAAAATCCGTTTTTCCGCGTCGAGCCGGAACTTCCCGAATCCTTTTAAACTATTGGATTTATTACTCATAACAACCTCGGAGAAAAAATGGAGAAAGATTGGAGAAAAAATTCAGGACTTTTTCCCGTATCTTCGGGTTTAATACCTCACCAACAACGAAAAGTAGATTCGTTGAAGGCTTTGGCGGAAGCGATTGATTTGCCGATTGATTATTTCCGTCAAGGCTGATTGTAAAGCAAATGCCCGTAAAGTCAAAGAAAATTTTAATCACGACCGAGAGCCGCGAAATTTTTATCGTGCGGACAAACAACAAAAGTTTCGTCAGCGGATTTTGCGCCGACTGTGCGCGGGAAGTCGAATTGCTGAATCTGGATTTAGCCGTTAGTTTTTCGCAAATATTTGCGCTCGAGTTGATCGGGCAAATCCAATCGGGCGCAATTCATTCGATCGAAACGGAGAGCGGTCATCTGCTCGTCTGCCAGGATTCGTTGAATCGTTTTTGGCAAGTAAAAAAAGGAGAAATATTATGAACCAATCAATCAAGGAAATAATCGTCAAAACATATCGCGTTATTTTAATTTTCAGTTTTTTGTTTTTTCTGTTAAGCATTGAAATTCCCGCGCAAACCTGCACGCCCGCGCCCGTCGGTCTGGCTTCGTGGTGGACGGCGGACGGCAGCGTGCTCGATTCGCGCTCGCGTAACGACGGCACACTTGGCTTGACCGGTTTTGCCGCCGGCCAGGTCGGACAAAGTTTCACTTTTAATAACGGATTCGGTGTTATGGTCGCCGATAACCCTACGCTTAATCCACAAAATTTTACGATTGAGGCTTGGGTCACAGCGCAGCCTCAAAACTTTGCTCAAGGCACCCAGATTATTGCCTCCAAATCAGGGTCGGGCGCAACGTTTGGCTTCGAACTTGCTATCACGCCTGAAACTTTCGGTGCCCCGGATGCCGGAGTTTTGCGTTTCGTAGTCCGCGGCGGGACGACAGGCGATTTGATTGATTCCGGACATCGCATTGTTGACGGCAATTTTCATCACATCGCAGCAACTTACGACGGCGCAACGATGATAATTTTCCTTGACGGCACGCTCTCCGCGCAGCAGTCGTTGACCACAACTATTAACTATCAGCCTAACAGTTTGTTTGTCATGGGCAGCCGTGAAGCAGTTGGTTTCATAACAGCCTATAGCGGGTTGATTGATGAACCGAGCTTTTACGACCGCGCTTTGACACAAGCCGAAATTGCATCAATCTTTAACGCCGGGACCGCCGGAAAATGCAAACCGACGGCGACGGTTGCGCCTTCGGGTTTAGTCGCTTGGCTGGCTGGCGACGGCAATCCGAACGACATTTCGGGAAATAATAACGGCACATTGAACAACGGTGCGAGTTTCGCGGTTGGCAAGGTCGGGCAGGGATTTAATCTTGACGGCATTGATGATACGGTTACGGCTGCTCAACCCAATGCAATTACTTCCTCGTTCACCGCAGAAGCGTGGATAAACCCGACTTCGCTGGCTGCCAATCCTGTTATTTTTGAACGAAGCGATGGTACTCTCACTAACCGTATCGGGCTTCAGATTTTATCTAGCGGAGTAATCGGCGGTTACATGGATTCTTCGGCAGGGTTTAATGTAAGCGGCGGCATAATCCCAATAAACACCTTCACGCACGTCATATACCTTTTCGACGACGCGGCGAATTCGGCCAGGCTTTACGTAAACGGCGTACAGATCGCAAGCTCGACGGAGACGAGAAGCCCGGCGGGCAGTACCGGAACGCTAACCATAGGCACAAGTCCCATTAGCCCTGACCCCGATTTTTTCGCCGGGCGAATTGACGAATTTTCACTTTACAACCGAGCTTTGACCGACGCGGAAATCACGTCGCTCGTCAATGCCGGAGTCGCCGGCAAACTTAAAACCACGACGACTCCGACCGGATTTTCCGATTTGGAGTTTGAAAAGTTCAATCCGCAATCGGCTATCCAAATTCCGCAATCAGTCAACACGCCGATTGGTGACGCGATCGTTACTTTTCCAAACGTAATAACTGCCGGCACGACACAGGAAATTCCGCTCAACGCGACGCTGCTGCCCGCTTTGCCGATGGGAATGCCGACGGGTTTGACCTATGACATCGGGACGAGCGCGGTTTTTACCGGAAATCCGACCGTCTGTTTTAATTTGCCTTCCTTTACCGCCGCGCAATTCGCCAATCTGCGTATTTTCCACCTCGAAGCGGGCGCGTGGGTCAACCGGACGGCTTCGGGCAATACGTTTCCGGTGTTGTGTTCGGCCGGCTTAACTTCGCTCTCGCCATTCGGAATCGTTCAGGTCGCGCCGTCGGCGGCAAATGTTTCCGTCGGCGGACGAGTTTCCGATTCATCCGACAATCCGGTTTCCAGAGCGCGGGTGGCAATCACCGATTCAAACGGCACCACGCGCAACGCGATTACCAATACCTTCGGCTTCTATCATTTTGAAGACGTACGGACGGGTGAAAATTACACGATCAATGTTTTGCGCAAAGGCTATCAATTTACGCCGCGGGTGATCTTTGTCGCGGATGCCGTGGGCGATTTGGATTTTTCGGCATTGCCGTAATGTCGAGCGGGAATAAAAGGAGAAGAGAAATGAAAAAAGAAATTATTTTACTTATCGTGCTGTTTTTTAGTTTCGCGTTTTGTCAAAACGCACGGGCGCAAACAACGGAATTTACCTATCAGGGACAACTGCAAAACTCGGCGTTGCCGGCGAGCGGCAATTTTGATTTCGAGTTTTTACTCTTTGATGCCGTGACGGGCGGAGCGCAGATTGGGGCGACCGTAACGCAAACAAATGTCGCCGTCACCGGCGGAACTTTTGCAGTCAAACTTGATTTCGGCTCCTCGTTTCCCGGTGCCAATCGGTTTCTGGAAATCCACGTCAAACAAACGGGCGGCGGCGCATTCACGGTTTTGAATCCGCGCCAAGCGGTGACGAGTGCGCCATATGCGGTGACCAGTTTAAATGCCGCGAACGC
>JBDTZT010000124.1:0-8060 GCA_040005005.1 Actinomycetota bacterium | reverse complement strand
TCCATACGGTCTAGGTTGGTCTGTCGAGTGTCCTGCAATTCAGCGTAAAACCGACAAGCGTCTGCCACGCTATCGTGAGGCATTAGGGGAAGACGTTTTTATGTTTTCCGGTGCCGAAGACCTGGTTCCATTCCTTGCCGAACAACCTGACGGAAGCTGGCAACAAGTCGTCGTCACAAGCGGAAATTTTCAAGCGAAACGATATCGCCCGCGGGTTGAAGGCGGTTTTGCCCGCATTGAAAAAATCAGTCATCCGCTCAAGGGAATTTATTGGAAAGTAACGACACGGGACAACGTCGCTACTATTTTCGGGCGAAATACAAACTCAAGAATTACCGACCCGGAAGATCCCGACCGGATTTTTCAGTGGCTGCCTGAATTCAGTTATGATGACAAAGGCAACTGGATCAAATACGAATACAAAGAAGAAAACCTGGATAATGTGCCTGACGAGATTTGCGAACGCAACCGGCTAAACGGAATTGCACGTTTTACCAATAAATATCTCAAACGAATTCGCTACGGCAATCACCTTCCTTATTACGCCGTGACAAATCAACCTTTTGATCCTCAAAGCCCCGGGGATGCGCATCATTTCTTTGTCGTCGTATGGGATTACGGCGAACACGATTCGGGCAAGCCGACGGCGGAAGAAGTACCGGAACAAAAGTGGAGTTGTCGCGCCGACGCGTTTTCATCGTATCGAACCGGTTTTGAGATTCGTACCTACCGGTTTTGCCGGCGAATTCTCATGTTTCACCAGTTTGACGAATTGGGCGCTGAGCCGCATCTGGTGCAATCCTTAAATTTTGAATACGAGCCGTCTTCGATTAACGATTCCGGGCAGGCAGAAGTTATTTATCTGAAATCAATTTCGCAATCCGGTTACGTCAAAAAAGCCGACGGCAGTTATTCCAGGAAATCTTTGCCGCTGCTAGAGTTTAGTTATCAAAAGTTGAAATGGAACGATGAGGTTAAAATTTTAGATGCCGAAAGCGTTGTTCACGCTCCAACCGGTTTAGCGGGCAACTATCAATGGTTAGACCTTTACGGCGAAGGCATTTCCGGCATTTTCACCGAGCAACCCGAAGGCTGGTATTACAAAAGTAATCTGGGTGATGTTGACGAAGATGGACGCGTCAGCTTCACCGCCGCCCGACCGGTTTTTCCTAAACCGTCGTTCAACGGAATGAGCACTGGCGTGCTTTCACTCCAGGATTTAGACGCCGATGGGAACAAGCAGATAGTTATCAACAGCTCAGGGTTACAAGGGTATTTTGAACTAACGCGGGACAATAATTGGGAACCATTCCGGGCGTTTCCGGCGATTGCCAATCTTGACCTGAGTGATCCAAATACTCGGCTGATTGACCTCAATGGTGACGGGCAACCCGAGTTGGTTGTGACCGAAGAACACGCCATTGCCTGGTACGAATCAAAGGGCAAACAAGGCTACGAGAAAGCTGAATGGGCGGCGAAAACGTTTGACGAAGAACGCGGTCCAGCGGTCGTCTTTGCCGATTCGCTGCAAACGATTTTTCTCGCCGATATGACGGGCGACGGACTGACCGACATTGTGCGGATTCGCAACGGCGAAATCTGCTATTGGGCAAATAAAGGTTATGGGCGATTTAGCGCCAAAATCACGATGAACAACGCGCCGCGGTTTGATCGTCCCGATGCGTTTAATCCCAAATATTTAAAGCTCGCTGATGTCAGCGGCACTGGAGCGACAGATGTTATTTATCTTGGTAAAAACAGTTTCAAAGCTTATTTAAATTTAAGCAGCAACGCCTGGAGTGATGTTCATGAAATCGAACCCTTCTTTCCAATTGACAGCCAAAGTAAAATTGACGTCATCGATTTGCTCGGCACCGGAACGGCGTGTCTGGTTTGGTCATCCGACCTGCCCGCTTATCAATCTGCGCCGATGCGCTACATTGATTTGATGAACGGCAGAAAACCCCACGTTCTGACCAGATATGTAAATAATCTGGGGAAAGAAACCATTCTCGAATACAAAAGCTCCGCCTACTTTTATCTGAAAGACAAGCAGGACGGCAAACCCTGGATCACAAAACTGCCGTTTCCGGTTCAAGTCGTTGCCCGGACAACTGTCGAAGAGAAAGTGACCGATGTCCGTTTCACCACCGAATATCGCTATCACCACGGCTGTTTCGATCATCCCGAACGCGAGTTTCGCGGCTTTGGAATGGTCGAACAGATTGACACCGAGCATTACAAAACATGGAAAAAAAACAACGCAGGCAACAATTTGGAGTCTAATGAAGAGTTATTTCAGCCCCCCGTTTTGACCAAAACCTGGTTTCACACGGGTGCCTTTCTTGACCGGGTGCGAATTGTAAAGCAGTTCCGTGATGAATACTGGGACAAGGAAATGGTAGGACAGGGATTTACGGTTACCGCCGCCGAGCCGGAGTTACCCGAAGCGCGTCTGATTGCAGCATCAGCCATTAATAATCCTCTCATAATTGACGAGCTAAGTGCCGACGAATGGAGTGAGGCGCTGCGTGCCTGCAAGGGAATGGTTTTGCGACAAGAGGTTTTTGCGCTCGATGAACCCGAGGCGGAAACCATCAGCGAGCAAACTCAACAGCGGCTCACGCCTTTTACAGTTGCCGCCCATAACTGCGAAATTCAGTTACTGCAACCCCGGAAAACAAATAAACACGCGGTTTTTGCCGTGATCGAAAGCGAAGCCCTGATTATTAGTTACGAACGTAATTTAGCAGACCCGCGAGTCGCTCATACCCTTAACATCAAGAGCGATGATTTGGGAAATGTTCTGGAATCGGCGTCGGTTGTATATCCGAGAAAGCAGACAGACTTTTCGTTGCCCGTAGAAATTAGAAATGAGCAGGCGAAAACTTTGATCATCTTTACACGGAACAACCTGACCAAGGATGTTATTACGCCCGAAGCGTATCGTCTGCGAATGGGTGCCGAAGCGCAAACCTTTGAGATTACCGGTTTAATCAAACCGGCGACCCGGATGCTCTACCGGATATCTGATTTTAATAATGTTTTAACTGTCAGTTCGTCGCTTCAGTACGAAGCGACTTCGACCGCCGGAATTTTACAGCATCGTCTGATCGAACACGTTCAAACGCTCTACTACAACAACAATTTGACCGGCGCTCTGGATCCGGGCGTTTTGGAATCATTGGCGCTGCCTTTCGAAAGTTATCAGCTCGCCTATACGCCCGATCTTCTCGCCGACATATTCGGAAGTAAATTGCCCGTAAATCCGGCTGATCTGGAACATCTTTTGGGCGATAATGACAACGACGGCGAACAAAGCCAGTGCAAATTTATTCATCGCGCCGGAGATGCTAATTGGTGGATTCGCTCGGGGCAGGTTCAGTATCTGACGGCGGGCGAAACAAGAGCGCATGCGGAACAACGATTTTTTTCTCCGCTTTCTTATACCGATCCGTTCGGTTCAACGACCACAGTGAGTTATTTCAGCGATTACTTTTTGATGGCTGAAACTGTCGAAGATGAATTGCAAAATCGTGTTAAGGTTGAGCGATTTAACTTTCGCACGCTCACGCCCGAGCGAATGCGTGACCCGAACGACAATCTCTCTTCGGTTATCTTCGATGAATTGGGACTAGTCAAAGCCGCCGCGCTCGAAGGCAAAGACCTTAATGGCGATGGGGTGGCGGAACTGGAAACTGCCGATAATTTAAATGGTTTCGAGGAAAGCACCGACGCCGAACAAGTGAATATTCAGGCGTTTTTTGCTGCCGAAGACTCGGAGGTTTTGCGCGCCGTCGGCAGAAATTTATTAAAAAACGCGACGTTTCGTTTTGTCTATGATTTTGACCGCTATCGTCTGTCAAATGCGGCGCGCGAGGCAGAAGCGAACGAGTGTGCGCAAATCCGTTTAAATCCAACCGTCGCGGCATCGATCAGGCGCGAACAGCATCAAGAGACAAATCCGGCGAGTCCTCTCCAGATCGGCTTTAAGTACAGCGACGGGCTTGGCAAAGTGGCGATGGTAAAAGTGCAGGCTGAACCGGGAATTGCCAAAAAATTGATCGTTCAACCGGATTGCGGTTTTTCGGTGACGGATATAAACACGGCGAATCAGATGCCGGAGCGTCTGCGCTGGATCGGCAATGGTCGCACCGTGCTTAATAACAAAGGTAACCCGGTCAAGCATTTCGAACCTTATTTTTCCGTCACGCCTCATTATGAAGATGCTAAAGAGTTAGTCGAAACCGGCGTCACGCCCGTCATATACTATGATTCACTCGGACGACCGGTGAAAACCGTGTTTCCCGATCAAACATTTTCTAAGATCAAATTCGATTCATGGAAGCAGGAAAATCACGACCAAAACGACACGGTTAAAAAAAGCGAATGGCACCGTCTGCGCGTGAATAACTTAATTAACGCCCATCTGATCGCGGCGGGAAAAGATCCGGCTAAAGAAAAAATTGCCGCCCAAAAAGCTGAGGCTCACGACAACACTCCGTCAATTGTTTATCTTGACACTCTCGGACGCCCGATTTTGAGCATCGATCATAACCGGATCGCCGGTCTAGACGAATTTTACCCGACCCGAATTGTACTCGATATCGAAGGAAATGTACGAAGCATTGTGGATGCTCGCAGCAATACCGTAATGTCTTACAAAAACGATATGCTCGGAAATCGGGTTTATCAAAAAAGCATGGATGCCGGCGAGCGCTGGATGCTCAATAATGTGGCGGGAAAATCAATCAAGGCTTGGGATAATCGCGAGCATATTTTTTCTTTCACTTATGACAAACTGCAGCGTCCTGTCCAATCCAAAGTCGAAGGCGGCGACGAACTCGTTTCTTTAAATAATATCTATGAAAGAATTATTTACGGCGAAGGGCAAGCCGGCGACAGACGATTAAACATAAGAGGCAAACCGTTTACGCATTATGATACCGCCGGAAAGCAGCAGTTTGACGAATACGATTTTAAGGGTAATTTGCGGCGCAGTACGCGACGCATGACGCGTGATTATAAAAATATTCCGAACTGGAGCGGAGCGGGGCTTGACGCGCAACTTGACGGCGGAGATTACACTTTTACAGCAGAAAATCGCTATGATGCGATAAACCGGGTGATTTGGTCGCAAAAGCCCGACGGAAGCATCACCGAGCCGGAGTTTAACGAAGCCAATCTGCTTGAAACAGTTCGTGTCACGCAAAATGGAGCGACCGAGTTTTTTGTCAAAAACATCGACTACGACGAAAAAAGACAACGGACCCGCATCCTCTACGGCAATGATGTCTCTACCGCTTATACCTACGACCGGGAAACATTTCGCCTGATTCATCTCGAAACGCGTAAATCCAACAATGAATTATTGCAGGATCTGCGCTACACGTATGATCCGATTGGTAATATCACCCATCTCGAAGATCGCGCGATTCCGACTATTTTCTTTGGCAATCAAATAGTCGAACCAGCGGCGGCTTACATTTATGATGCGCTTTACCGATTGATCGAAGCGACCGGACGCGAGCACATCGGTCAACTCGATCATGACGCGCGGGACAATTGGGATGATCGTCCATTTTTAAAGGAATTTAACGCGGGCGATGCGTTCGCCTGGCGCAATTACACGCAGAATTACCGGTATGATTCGGTCGGAAACATTCTTGAAATGAATCACAGTGCCGGTGTCGAAATCTGGACGAGAAATTATTTTTACGAGAACACCAATAATCGTCTAAAAAACACTGAGGTCGGAGCCAACACATATATCTACCCGCATCACCCGCAACACGGTTTTATCACGGCGATGCCGCATTTGCAGGTGATGAACTGGAATTTTAAAGATGAGTTGCAAACAGTTGCGCAACAAAAAAGAATTGATGGCGGAACGCCCGAAACCACCTACTACGTTTACGATTCGGGCGGGCAGCGCGTCCGAAAAATAACCGAGAATACGGCAAATCCAGGCATCACTCCAACCCGGAAAAGTGAACGTCTTTATGTCGGCGGCGTCGAGATCTATCGCGAACAGAGCGGCGTTAATTCAGGTCTGGAACGCAAAACCCTGCATATTATGGACGACACGCGCCGCATCGTCATGATCGAAACCCGAAACGCGATCAACGACGGCACACCGGTCAGATTAGTCCGTTATCAACTCAGCAATCACCTCGGTTCGGCAACGCTCGAACTGGATCAGTTGGCGCAAATCATTTCCTACGAGGAATATCATCCGTACGGCACAACTTCCTACCAGGCAACACGCCGCCAAACCGAAACGACCAAGCGGTATCGGTACACAGGCAAGGAGCGCGACGATGAGAGTGGATTTTACTATCACGGCGCACGCTATTACTTGCCTTGGCTCGTCAGATGGTCTAGTCCTGACCCTTTAGGTATCATTGACGGTCCATGTTTATACAGCTATTGCCGCGGCAATCCCATCTCGTTCCATGATTCGTCAGGGACCCAAAGCAAGCCGCCGTTGCCGGGAATGATTACCAATGACCCGCGCCTCGGTGCGCTTTGGGAGAAAGCCGTCGTCGATATACTCGGCAAAAGGTTAAAAGCGCAAACCTATTCGGAAGTTGTAAATGCGTTCAAAGAGCAAGTTGCCAGACGCATTGCGGAGAAAGGAGGAGAATTGGGATCGAACAATGCGAGAGGCACCGCAATCAACTATGCGCGCACGACCTACAGTGAGGTGCGCACGGAATTCGGAAAGCTCGCAGAAAAGGAAGGGATTTCGATCAAAGAGTTTCAAGTTCACCATGCATTCGAGGAAATTGCGGAGAATCCGAGCGGTGGACTGGATACAACAAACCTCCTGCTTGCCAAAGGTAACGCAGCAACTCTCGGCTCTGGACACAACTTCGCTCACAAGGTAACCGCCGCGCGGGCTGCCGGCGCGAAGAATCCCGGACAGCATGTCGCAGATGAGCTGAAGTCCCGCGGAATTACGCCGGACGTTCCGGAATTGTCCCAGCATCCCCCAACCGCGCCGGCAAACACGCCAAGTGCAACGCCAACCTTGAGCAACGAGGCAAAAGCTGCGACTTCTGAAGCCCAGTCGGCTGTCAAAACAGGGATTAAAGAGGAAGCACAAGCGGTTGCCTCTTCTGAGGTCAAAGCGGGAACGAAAGCCGCAGGCGGCGGAACGTTGTCGCGAGTCGGCGGTGGTGCGGGGATAGCGACTGCGGCGCTGTGGCTATTGAAAGCTTATATTGCCCGTGAAGCATATAAAGCAGGAAAGAATGCCCCCACGAATTTGCCAGTGGGTCCGGCTCCTAAGGAAAATGGCACCGGCGGACATGTGTCCGGCTCCACCGGTGAGGGAATTCTTAATGCGGTCGGATCTCTCGAAGGCGCGCCGCAGTACGGCACTGTGCTGAGGGAATCCGCTCAATTGGGAGCAACCGGACTCACTCCCGGCAAGCTCTGGGACGCCGTAAAGTCAGGTAAGAACCCGGTGACGATTAGTATGGGCGCGCTGTTTGGAGCATTTCGTTAGACGCGCGTCTGAGGCAAATGGATTTCGACCGAACAGACGGAATGTGAAATGAATCACATTAATAAAATTTCGTGGAGAAAAGTTCCCTGTTTATCACAATCGGATTCGCCGATTTTATCAACTAGTTAGCTCAAAAGTGGCGCATTACAAATGATCGTCGCGCCCCGGAACATCGGAGAAAACAAATGGCAATGAAATTAAATCGAAATCACGTCGTTAACGGAAGTATTACTAATCGCCAAGGTGCTCCGCTTAAAGGGCTTATTGTACGCGCCTTTGATCAGGATACGAAAACGGCGGAAAATATTTTGGGCGAAGCAGTCACCGATTCGGGCGGGTGATATGAGATCAATTTTACGAAAAAGGATTTTAAGATCAGCGGCGTCGAGGAAATGAATAAAGCGTAAGTTCGTTTTTATTTACGGCGCGAAAATTTAATTTACGGCGTAGAAATTTCCTCACAAGCGGGCTGCATATTTTCAAAAGATGCTTCACAAAATTATTTGAGAAGCGTCGGAATTAGTCTTTAACAGAAATTTCGGAGGAG
>JBDTZT010000123.1:0-8070 GCA_040005005.1 Actinomycetota bacterium | reverse complement strand
CAACACTGCCGGCAAACGCTTCGGGGCGCAGACGGCGATGCACCACCCATTTTTGATTCCAGACGGTTTTCAGCGCACGCGTCGAAACCTCACACAAAAGCGTCGCGATATGCGGTCCGCCGAATGTTCCGAAACCGGTTTGCGTCGCCGAATTGTTATACGGGTTTCCCGCGTCATTCGGAACACCGAGACTTGCAATCACCAAAAACGCCTGAAAATATGCTTGAAACAAAACGTCAATGTGAACCCATTGCCCGATGTCGCGCCCGTTTCGCATATACCGCGGCGTTGCGTCAAAAAGATCGCCCTGACTTGGCGAAATACCGTTTTGCACCGCCAGCCAACTCGCAAAATCGGTCATATAATTGGCGCCGCCGTCGGCAATGGTCTTTACCGTGCGGATTTTCTGATTGATTTCGTTAGCGCCGAAAAAACAAGGCTTATACAAAAACTGCGACAAATAAGGTCCGGATTTATCGCCCGCCGTCAAACCACGAAAAAGAACCTGCGGCGTAACCTGTCCGTTAGTATCCTTTGCGCCTTTGAAATCCGCGCCGAACTGCGTTAAATCGGCGGCAGCGGCAGCGGCAATCGGATTTGCCGGATAATCCGAAAAAGGTATATCACGCAACAACGCCATCCAATAATTTTCGGCAATCTCGGCAGCATTTTCACGGCTTGCAAATGCCGGCGGCGGCGTTTGAACCATCGAAAAACAATCTTTCCCCTCCAAATCAAATGCCAGACCGCATTGCGGATTCGTCATTTTTCGGTCGCCGCCCATCGGAACCAGTTCGAAAGCTGCCGGATTTCCGGTTCGCAAGGCATCGAGCAGTGCGTTATAAGCCGAAAGGACGACCTCGCCGTTTGATTGATGCGGCAAACCTTTTGAAAAATTGCCGATTTTGTTGGCGTATAAATTTTCGTCGCCGTTGTTTGAACGAGTAAATAGTGGCGGAATTCTTCGATTGTTAGTATTAGCCGCATTGACTCTGAACTGATAGCAAGCGGCGGCGCGTTGCTCGTAAAATGTTCCGGGTTCATCCCGCAATTTTTGAGCTGAAACTTCCGAACTTTTATTGACAAACGGAACAATTGCACTCGCGGCCGTGGCGGCGAGTGCTGATTTACCAATTTTGCCCAAAAATTCACGACGGTTTGTTGACGAATTTACACTTGTTTTTGACCCTAAATCTTTTTTCATAACCAATTCCTCACTAATTCCTTTTTTTGCTTTTTGTTAGACAAGTAAAGACGCAAAACGTAGTTAATTCCGTTAAAACGACTTCTTCCGGGATAATTTAGGCATCAAAGATTTAGCGAACTCCAAAACTTTTTTAAAAAAGATTGGTGCGAAAAGATTAATACTTATATTTGTTCCGCAAATATTTAATCAAAAAATTGATTTTCTGACAAGATTTTTTTTTATTTTTCAAATCCGACAAAAACCGGTTCGGGATTTAATTCAACGCCGAATTTTTCATTAACTTTAAATTGAATTTCGTTCTTTAACAGTAAAATGTCTTTTGCTGTAGCGTTTCCGCGATTAGTAATGGCAAGTGTGTGTTTGGTCGAAAGTCCGGCATTGCCTTTGCAGTAACCCTTGTGAAATCCGCTTTGTTCAATCAGCCACGCCGCAGGAATTTTGACCGAAGCGGCATCAACGCCGAAATTCGGAACATTTTCAAAGCCGAAACTTTTGGCAATTTCGATAATTTCGGCGAATTTTTCGCGTCTGACAATCGGATTTTTGAAAAATGAACCGGCTGAATTTGCATCAGGTCCGCCCTGCCGCACGAGCATCGCTTTTCCGGCCCGTATTTGACAGATGGCTTCGCGCGTTTCGCGTAAATCAGGTTTATGTTCGCCGAAAAATTCGCGCAAATCTTTATAGATTATTTTCGGTCCACCGTCTTTTATCAAAGCGTATGTAACGGCTAACACGATAAAACGATTCTTCGCGGTCGTGTTGAAAATACTCGTCCGGTAGGCGAATTTACAATCGGCGTTGGTCAGTTCCAAAACCTGTTTAGATTTGCGGTCAAAAACCCGGACGCAAACAATCGTTTCCGAAACTTCCTGTCCGTAGGCTCCGACATTCTGCACCGGAGTGCCGCCGACAAAACCCGGAATTCCGCTCAAACATTCGATTCCCGCTAAATTGTTTTCGACACAAAACCCGCAAAAAGCGTCCCAATCTTCGCCTGCCTGCGCCGTGATAAGATTCTCCTTTTCCGAAATTCCCCGCAAAGCAATTTGCAAAACAAGCCCGTCGAAACCTTTATCGGCGATCAACACATTACTTCCACCGCCCAGCACAAAAAGTTCAAAACCGTGTTCTTCGGCAAAGTTAAATGCCTCGACAACTTGCGCTTCGTTTTCGGCCCGGACAAAATAACGCGCCGCGCCGCCGATTTTTAAAGTCGTCAGCGGCGCAAGCCGGACATTTTCTTCGATTTTTAACTCATCAAGATATTTCTCCATAGACTTGCGCCTCTATTTAAATTCAGGGTTTTGGTTTCTAAAACGGAAGTTTTGGAATTTTGTCGATTGTTTTTTCTTTAATTTTATTCTTAATTTTCCCCTTCAGCACACCATCAAGTAGTTTTGCCATATTCGGGTCTAAATTTTTCAACTTTTTCATTGTTGCTTCGGCAGATTTTTTGTCGCCGCTCGCGTATTGCGCTTCGCCAAGATTGAAAAGACCGCTCGCAAATTTATCGTTCATTCCAACAACTTTCTGAAATTGCGAAATCGCTTCGGCAAATTTACCCAAACCACGCAAAGCCGTCCCGAGTTCGTTATGCGCGAAATACCAATCATCACGGAGTTCAACGGAACGTTGCAGGGCCTCGACCGATGATTGATAATCGCCGAGACCGTTCAAGGCGGTTCCGAGATTAACAAATCCAGCGGCAAAATTCGGATTCATTTCCGTGGCTTTTTGCGAAGCCTCTTTTCCGGCGGTCAATTTTGCGCTCGCATCGGCTTCGCGGTTTGCTTTTAAATCTTCTTCCGCCCCGCGATTATACGACCAAGCAACATTTGAATAATCAACCGCATCGCCTTTCATCTCAGTGGCGGTTTGCAGCCGGGCAGTCGCGTTGTCCCACTTATTTTCCTTTCCCAGACAATAGCCCCAACTCGTATATAGGTCAGGATCGTCTTTCACATAAACGGCGGCCACTGCGTATTGCTCATTAGCTTTGCCGTATTGTTCGAGTTGGCGGTAAGATTCTGCCAAATTCACTTGCGCGTCGCCATTAGCGGGTTCATTCAGCACAACTTTTTGATAACTTGCGGCGGCTTCCGTGTATTTTTCCTGATTATATTGCGTGACGCCCAAATCAAATAAAGCATCGCTATAATTGGGATTAATGGCGAGAGCTTTTTGGTATTCGGCGGCGGCTTCAGTATTTTTGTCGTCGCGGCTGTAAACCGTTCCGAGATAGTAATGCGCTTCAGCGGAACCCGGGTCTAATTCGAGCGAACGATTGATTGAGGCCACGGCTTTATCGTTTTGATTTTGCTTCATACTGACAAGACCGAGATAAAGTTTCGCCTCGGCATTGTTTGGACTCCCGGTATCAGCTTTTTTCAAAAATTCTTCAGCTTTGGCAATTTCGCCCTGCCGGTAATACAAAACGCCGAGCGGCGCATAAATTTCGGTCAAATCGGGATTCAAAGCCAGCGCATTTTCATATGCTAAAACCGCTTCTTTATCTTTATCGAGTGCTTCATCGGCTTCACCGAGACCTGCAAACGCCGCCGAATTTTTCGGATTATTTTTTATCGCTTCGTTGTAAGAAACAATGGCTAATGAAGCGTTTTCCGAATCAACCAGCGCGTCGCCTTTGCGTGTCAAGGCTTCGCTCAAACCGAGCTTTGCATTGGCATTGTTCGGGTTGAGCGCAACGGCTTGCTTGAAAGATTCAATTGCGTTGTCATATTCTTTTCTGTCCAAAAATGTTTCGCCGGCACCCGCATTATCATTGGAAGATTTGATTTTGGCTGCGCCAGTTTTCGGCGCGGTTTTGGCGAGCGTTGTCGGTTCGACTTGTTTTGCACGCGGACGCGGCTTTTTTTCGGCAACGGTCGTGAGTTGGATTTTCACTTTGCTCCGCGATTTTTTCCGTTGTGTGACGTTCCGGTTTGAAACAAAACTGCTCTTGACCGCCGCTTTTTTCTGTTTGGCTTTTCTCGATTCGCGGAATGAAAAAACGCTGGCGCCGCCCGCAAAATCATCGGAAGTTACAACGTCCTGGGCTTTAACAAAAGTTAAATTCAGTAAAAATAAAGACGAAATTAATAAACAGGAAGATAGTTTTTGAATGTAAAACTTAACCATTACCACCTCATAAAATCATTCACCGATTCAATAAATACAAACTTGAATCGGTGAAATGTAATAAATCAAAAAACACTAAAGTTCAAAGCCAAGCAATAAAATTCCGGTACTATTTCAAAATTCCACCGTTGGTTACCAGCTCAAGCCCAGAAACCAAATCAGGTCGGTTTAATGTTTTGAGTTTTTGGTATTCTTTTTTGGCTTCCTTCAGATTACCGCGCCGATATTCGGATTCGGCTAAATTAAAATGTGCCGGAGCAAATTTATCGTCCGTATCAATTGCCTTGCGGAATTGCTTGACAGCGTTTTCCAAATCTCCGCTTTTGCGATAGGCAATGCCGAGTTCGTTGATGGCGGGAAGCCAGTCTTTCTGCAAATCGGTCGCCAGTTTCAAGGCATTGATCGAAGATTGATAATCGCCCAAATCGGTCAGCGTCATTCCCAAATTCAGATTGATGGCGGCGGCCACTTTCGGGATCGGTTTCAGAGTATTTGCTTTCTCAAAAGAATCTCTTGCCTTTATTAAATTGGCTTTATATTCGGTTTCGTTTTTATCTTTCAAACTGGTCTGCGCCGAATTGTAATACGCCCAACCGAGATTTGTATAATCAATGTAATCGGGAGTTAGCGCGACGGCTTTTTCAAAATTATCAATCGCCGTTTTCCAAAAACTCTTGTAAGCCGGATTCGTTGCGCGGCGAGCCGCGACATAACCGAATTTGCTGAAAAGTTCGGCATCCGTTTTGATAAACGTCGTTGCCAGACGATATTCGCCGATGGCTTCGTCCAGTTTATTCGTCAGCCGGTAAACATCCGCTAAATTTGCGTGCGCTTCCCCATAATTCGGTTTGAGTTTTATCGCTTCTTTGTAAGCGTTTATCGCTTCGGACAAACGGTCGCGGTTAAAATAAGCAACGCCTAAATCAAACCACGCTTCGGTGTATTTCGGATTAAGCCCGACCGCTTTTTGATATTCGTCAATTACCTCTTTGTCGCTCTTGAGATGATCATATGCCTCACCTAAATAGTAATGAATTTCAGCATTGTTCGGGTCGAGTTCAAGCGAGCGTTTGAAGGCACTGACAGCATCTTCATAGCGCTCTTGCTTGTATCTGAGCAAGCCGAGGAAAAATTGCGTTTCAGCATTGTTCGGGTTCGCGGCAACCGCTTTTTGCAGAAAAATTTCCGATTTGGCAATTTCGCCTTTTTGGAAATAAAGCACCCCAAGCGGCGCGTTTAGTTCGGTCAGGTCGGCATCAAAAGACAAGGCTTTTTCATAACTCGCAATAGCGCCGTCAGTATCGTCTTTGGAGCTGTAAATTTCAGCTAAACCGGCTTGAGCCGCAGCGTTTTTGGGATTAATTTTGACCGCTTCATCGTAGAGCAGTTTCGCTATTTCATAGTTTTCCTTGCTTAGAAGGTCGTCGCCTTTGCGTGTCAGAGCTTCGCTCAAACCAGTTTTAGCATTGCCATTTTTTTCGTCAAGCTGAGCTGATTCTCTAAAAAATTCAACGGATTTATCAATGTCGTCCTGATTGAGATAATATTCACCGACACCCGCAAAAATTACGGAAGTTTCCTGCGGTGATTTACGCTTAAAGGCGACCGAATCCAATGGAATCGTATTCGGATTAACTTCTTTTGATTTCGTGCGTTTGGGATTTACTTTGGCAACCGTGACGGTTTGTTTGATGATTCTTTTGCTGGTTTCGAGTTTTGCCGTTTTTGTTCGCTTAACAGCGGTAAAAGCAACTTTTTTCTGCGCCGCTTTTCTGGCACTCTTAAACACAAACGCGCTTGACCCGCCCGTAAAATCTTCCGATGTAACAACGTCTTGCGCCTGCAAAGACAAGCCGTTAATCAAAAACGCAAACACTAATACCAAAGTAAAAATCCATCTCTGCCGTTGATTTTCTCTTTTCATTATTATTCTCTCAAAAAAATTATTGAAATATTTTGATAAATCCTGGGAAACCGTGTCTTACGATGCCGCCCAACCGCTAGGACGTTTTCCGAAAATTCTTTTTGCCTTTCATAATTAATCGAATTTGTTCAGGCCTTTCAACTTTGTCATCAATTTCCGGTACAGACGAAACGGTTTTTTGTTGACGAATTGACGGTAAAAATCGTTTGACTGCAATGAATAAAGATAGCTTTGATAATTGTTCGTCAATCTTTCCAGAATCGCACTGTTTTGATGAAGCGGAAAATCGCCGATTTCAATCACAAAAACAATGTCCGGCAAACTGTAAGCCCGGAATTTTATCGAATTTTTCTGCAAATGACTGACGCAATTGGCAATGCCGTTATAAGTAATCGAAGCGTCGTGAAAAAGAATAGCACCGTTTTCATCCAGACCGTTCAGACAAAACTTAAAATCCGACAAAACCGCTTTGTCCGTATGTTCGCCGTCAATAAAACAAAGCGATATTTTATCTTTGACGGCCGTCGGTTTGATTTGACGCGTATCACCGTCAATCGTGATGATTTTTTCCGTTTTGTCGGACGCGACCCGTTTCAGATTTTCCATCATTCGCGCCGTCGAATTATTTAAGTAAGTGTAATCAACCCCGCGCTCATCAGGTTGGTGCAGCGGACGTTTGTCAATCGAATAAATTCGGGCGCAGTGGTCGTCCAAAAGATGCGGCTGAATACTTCCGCCAAGGTAAGAACCAATTTCAAGATATTTGTAAACAGGCTTTAATTCGCGTGTTGCCAATTGACACGCAAGTAGTGATTGCTTGTCGTTATCTGATGATTGACTGCTGATTTTTTCAAAAAGTTTCAGGTCGAGATTGCCGATTGATTGTTCAAAACTATTCATAAGAAATAAAATCCAGCTGATAATATCATAAATTCGCGTGTTTATTTAACGCTCAATAAAAAAAGGAAAGAGCAGCTAAATTTCTGCTCTTTCCTTTCGGTTTTGATTCGGCTTTAATTTAAGGAACAAATGCATTTTCAGTTGGAATATCGCTCGCCACACCAAACTGCAAGGCTCCGAATCCGGCGGTTGTTTGTTGCAAATACCAAGTTCCCGTTGATGGACGGAAAACCGCGATGTCCGCCCGCCCGTCGCCGTCATAATCCGCCGCAATCGGTTTATCATCCGCGAGTCCAAATGCCAGAATTGTGAAATTGCCGGTACTGCTGTTGGCGATGTACCAACCGCCGTTTGACGGGCGAAACACCGCCAAGTCGGTTTTGCCGTCGCCGTCATAATCGGCCGGCACCGGAATGTCGCCGGTCGCGCCCCAATGCGTTGCCCGGAATTGTCCGCCCGCCGCACTTGCTGCATACCACCAATCACCGGTCGAAGGTCTGAAAATTGCCAGATCGGATTTGCCGTCGCCGTCGAAATCGCCAATCAAAGGCTTATCTTCGGCAATTCCAAACGCCGCAATCGAAACCGCGCCGGTGCTCCCCATTCGGTACCAGACACTGTTTGACGGACGATAGACAATAAAATCAGTTTTCCCGTCGCCGTCGAAATCCGAGGGTCGCGGAATATCGCCCGCAGCGCCCCAATGAACATTGATCTGGGCATTGTTGATGCTCGACAAATACCACCAATCACCGCTCGAAGGACGGAAAATCGCGACATCAGTTTTGCCGTCGCCATCATAATCGGCAGGCGCCGGAATGTCGCCAGCGACGGCAAAGACGGTTTGAACAACCGCGAAGTTCGAACTTTGCAGAACGTACCATTTATTCTCGGAAGC
>JBDTZT010000122.1:0-8101 GCA_040005005.1 Actinomycetota bacterium | reverse complement strand
CGAGGCGATTGCAGCACGGCATCAGGGAATGAAAGTGCTTGGCATTTCATGCATCACAAACCTTGCCGCCGGTATGACAACCGAGAGCATCGAACATGAACACGTAATGGAAACCGGGGCGAGGGTCGCCGAGGTGTTCGGCGAGCTATTGCGGCGGATAATCAAACGAATATGATAATCGGAATTTGCGGCGGAACGGGTTCGGGAAAGACGACGATAGCGAGGGCGATCGTGG
Organism: Actinomycetota bacterium; assembly: GCA_040005005.1. Lineage (GTDB taxonomy): Bacteria > Acidobacteriota > Blastocatellia > Pyrinomonadales > Pyrinomonadaceae > JAFDVJ01. The sequence goes on along the minus strand of JBDTZT010000122.1, from coordinate 7,866 downwards.
AGGCCGTGGGCGCGATCAATGTTGTCCTGGTCGAGCAGGATTCCTATTATCGAAACCTTGCGGATATGCCGCTTGACGAACGCCATCAGGCAAATTTTGACCATGTTGACGCGTTTGATAACGGGATGCTCGTCAATCATCTGAAGCGTCTCAAACAAGGGCAGTCAATCGAGATGCCGATTTACGATTACAAAAATCACGTCCGCAGCGAGGAAACGATTCATCTTGAACCGAAACCCGTGATTGTCGTTGAAGGAATTTTAATTTTTTCCGAGTCGCTTGTTTTGGATTTGCTTGATGTCCGCGTTTTTGTTGATACGCCTGACGATATTCGATTTATTCGCCGTTTGCAGCGCGATATTGTCGAGCGCGGACGCACCGTTGATTCGGTCATCGCGCAATATTTTGCGACCGTTCGCCCGATGCACCAGGAATTTGTCGAACCTTCGAAACGCCACGCCGACATCATTATTCCCGAAGGCGCCAACACCGACATCGGCATCGAATTTATTTGCAGTAAGATCCGCGAAGAAATCAGCGACAATATTGAGAAAGAGATTTTAGTTTAAGAATTTATTGCCCACGAAACACACGAAACATACGAAAATAATTAAAGGAAACAAACAACATAAACTCTTCTTTTAGTGTATTTAGTGTATTTCGTGGGCAAATATCAGTTTAATGGAAAATATTGAAAAAGAATTGGTTGAAGCCGCCCGCGAAGTGCGCGAAAAAGCGTTTGCGCCTTACTCGAATTTCAAAGTCGGCGCGGCGATCCGGACGAAAGGCGGAAAGATTTACACGGGCTGCAACGTCGAATCGGCAAGCTACGGTTTGACGGTTTGCGCCGAACGCGTGGCAATTTGGAAAGCCGTTTCGGAAGGCGAAAAAGAATTTACGGCAATCGCCGTCGTCGCCGATACGCACGAACTGACGCCGCCGTGCGGAGTTTGCCGCCAGATAATCTGGGAATTTTGCCACGATATTCCGGTGATTTTTGCCAACCTCAAAGGCGACCGCGAAATCGTCCAAATGAGCGAACTTCTGCCGCGAGCATTTGATACGAAGTTTTTAAAGTAAAGTGAATAATTATGACTGTTCCAGATTTTCAAACAATAATGCTTCCATTTTTGCAACTCGTAAGTGATGGCAAAGAACATTCAAATTCTGAAGTTTACGGTTTTTAGCGCGACAGTTTAATTTGACGGAAGAATTAAGTTTAATTTTCCCGATCGGTAAAAAGTCATTTACCAACAATGAACCATCGGGAAAAGCCGCGAAATTAAAAAACGAATAATCTACTTTTTAGATATTACTTTTCTTTTGACTAAATCAAATTTCTCGCCCGCTTTGAGCAGATTGATCACGAACGTTGCTTTTTTGTTGCTTCCATCAACAAACATCACATAAGTTGCGCCGACGACCTCGGCGAAGCGTTTATCTTTGACGAGTAGAGTCATATCTTCGTCAATTCCAACGCCGAGCATTGTCGGATTTTGCAGAACGAGACCAAACAGGCGGTTTTCGCGTTGGCGTTTGATGAAATGCTGGTCAATGATGGTGTTCGGCAGAAGTCCTAAGCCTTGCCGGATGCCGACTTTTTTGCCGTCAATGACCGTTAAATCGTTTTCGCCCGTCATCATCGGCGTTGACATCGCGGCGGTGCCCGCGCTTGTTCCGCCGAAAACTATTCCGGCTTGATAGCGTTCGCGCAAGGTGTTGTAGAGCGGTTCGTCCTTTAAAACATCCATAATCCGGTTTTGGTCGCCGCCCGAAAAAAATACGCCGGTCGCGTTTTTCAGTTGTTCCAGAAACTTTGCGCGCTTTTCGGCATCGAGCGGCGCGTCGGGCGCGTGTTCAAAAGATGCGGTCGGGAAAGTTTTGAAATCTTCTTTGAGCGATTCAAAACTTTCGGCGGGAACGCCGCTCGCCCAAGTAATTATTAAAATTCGCGCTTTATCTTTTCCCGCCCATTCGACAAAACGCGAAACTGCTTCCATTGAGCGGTCGCCGCCGCCGACCAGAACGAGTTTTTCCTGCGCCGAAATATTGGAAATATTGAAGGTTAAAACTGCCGCGAACAAGCAGAATTTTGCTGCCAAACAAAAACGCGAACGCTTCACATAATTTTTTTTCATTAAGATTGTTCTCCCGAAATGCTTTTGAATGTTTTTACAAAAAATATGCGGAAAACACAAATCTTACACAACTATTACGATTACGTGCCTGTCAATCTGTTACTCTTAAACTGTTTTATTTTATTAGTTCTAAATTATACAAAATGCAAAATGTTATCGAATTTAAACCTTTACACCAAAACATCAACTGGAAGAATTTAACGATCATTACGAGTTTTCATCTTTTAACAATTGCGGCTTTTTTTATGTTTAGCTGGCAAAATCTCGCGGTCATGCTGGTCGGCAATTGGATTGTCGGAAGTTTGGGCGTTGGTTTGGGTTATCATCGTCTGCTGACGCACCGCAGTTTTAAAGCTCCGAAATGGCTGGAATACACGCTGACGATTTTTGGTGCGATGGCGATTCAGGACGACGCGCCGAAATGGGTCACGACGCACCGCATTCATCATCAATTCGTCGAAACCGACAAAGATCCGCATTCGACACGCCCCGGATTTTGGTGGGCGCATCTCGGCTGGATCGTGCGCGGAACGGCGAACGACCACGACGCGGCCACTATCAATAAATATGTTCCCGATTTGATGAAGGATAAATTCCACGTTGCGCTGGCAAGATTTTATTATGTTCCGCTTCTGGTTTCGGGCGTGATTTTATTTTTAATCGGCGGCTGGTCAATGGTTTTGTGGGGCGTGTTTGCGCGGGTCGTTTTCGGTTGGCATTCGACCTGGCTCGTCAATTCCGCGACGCATTTTTGGGGTTCGCGCGAGTTTGAAACGAAAGACGATTCGACAAATAACGCGTGGGTTGCGATTCTCACTTTTGGCGAAGGCTGGCACAATAATCATCACGCGCAACCGGCTTCGGCACGGCACGGCTTGAAATGGTATCAATTCGATATGAACTGGCTCACGATCCGCGTTTTTGAGAAACTCGGCTGGGCCAAACAAATTCGTCTTTTTGAGTTTCAAAAAGCACCGGTCGAACTGAAAAAAGCTGCTTAAATCAGCTATTACAAAAGTCTTACAATTGCACTGCCTAAAACCTGTTAGGATTGAAACTGACGCAAAATAAAGGCGTTTATCTTGTAATCATAAAGAGGTTTTTAATGCAAAACGTAGTCGAATTCAAACAGGCAAAATCACAAAAAATTCAATGGCATACGATCATTGCCGTGACACTTTTTCACGCGATGGCGGTCGCGGCTTTTTTCACTTTCAGCTGGCAAAATTTAGCCGTCGCGGTTTTATTTTGGTGGCTGGCAAACAGTGTCGGGGTCGGCATCGGTTATCATCGCCTTTTGACGCATCGCGGATTTAAGACGCCGAAATGGGTTGAATACGTTCTGACCTTGTGCGGAACGCTTGCCTTGCAGTCGGGCGCGATCAACTGGGTCACGACGCATCGGAAGCACCACGCTTTTACCGAAACCGACAAAGACCCGCATTCGCCTTTGAACGGTTTATACTGGTCGCATATCGGTTGGATTTTTCGAGGCGAAGGACAAGAGCAATCGGAAACCTCAATGATGCGCTACACGCCGGATATGATGCGCGATAAAGTTCAGCGGGTGATGAACAAATATTACTGGGTGAGTTCCGTTCTGCTCGGCATCGGTTTATTTGCCGTCGGCGGTTTTTCAATGATTTTTTGGGCAATCGGTTTGCGCGTCGTTTTCGGCTGGCAGACAACATGGCTCGTTAATTCGGTCACTCACACTTGGGGAACCCGTCGTTTTGATTCGCGGGATACTTCGACCAACAATGGTTTGGTTGCCGCACTGACCTTCGGCGAAGGCTGGCACAACAATCATCACACGCATCCGCGCTCGGCAAAACACGGCTTGACGTGGAAAGAAATTGATCTCAACTGGATGCAGATTTGGACGCTCGAAAAACTCGGTTTAGCGACAGACGTTTACGCTTACGAATTGGAAAGCGAAGAACTACAAGCCGAACCTCTGCGAAAAGCAGCATAAAAGAATGTAAAAATGGTAAATGGTGAATGGTAAATGCTGAAGAGCTATTTACCATTCACCATTTACCATTTACCATTAAAAAATGCGCCGTCAGAAAACCAAAATTTTCTTTTTGATTTTAGGCATCTGCCTGATCGCACTCGCTGTGGCGCTCAATGTCGGCTGGATTTTGCTTAATTTGCGAGAAGTTGCGTTGCTCGTTTTAGGCGTTGTATTTTTTACTTTGATTATCACGGGTTTGGTTTTGAACACGATTTTTCTCGTCCGCGAAATTCGCCGCAACGAACAACATGACGCTTTTCTAAATGCCGTCACACACGAACTTAAAACGCCGATTGCCTCCATCAAACTTTATCTCGAAACGCTGAAAACGCGGGAAGTTCCCGACGAAAAACGACGCGAATTTTACGACGTGATGCTCGCCGACAATAATCGGCTTTTAAATACCGTCGAACAGGTTTTGCAGGCCAGCCGCACACGCGAAAAACAACGCCAACTGAACATCTCCAAAATCAAATTCGGAAAACTGCTTGGTGAATGTGTAAAAATCGTTCAAACACGCCACAAACTTGATGAAACGGCGATAAAATTTGCCGAACCGGCCGATGACATCATAATTTCAGGCGATGCATCGGAATTGCAAACCGTTTTTACAAACCTTTTGGATAATGCCGTGAAATATTCATCCGAACCGCCGAAAATTTCCGTGCGAATAAAGAATGCCGATAACAAAAAAGTTCAGATTTTTATTAAAGACAACGGCATCGGACTTAATTCAAACGAATTTAAACGCATTTTCAAACGATTCTACCGCGTCTCCAATCTTTCGACCCAAGAGAAAAAAGGCACCGGTTTAGGTCTTTTTATCGTTAAAGCAATTATCGAAAAACACGGCGGAAAAATTTCGGCGGACAGCAACGGCGAAGGCAAAGGAAGCACGTTTATCGTGCAACTGCCGAAAGCGTAAAAACTTTATTCACCACTATGAATATTTTAATAGTCGAAGATGAAGAACATCTGGCCAAAGGTTTACGTTTCAATCTCGAAGCCGATGGCTTTGAGGTCGAAATCGCTTACAACGGCGAAGCGGCTTTGCAGATACTTGAAAATTATACTTTTGACTTGATTGTGCTGGATGTCATGATGCCGAAAATGAACGGCTTTGAAGTTGCCCGCACGTTGCGTAAAGCCGAAAATTTCACGCCGATTCTGATGCTCACCGCGCTCGGCAAACCCGAAGATGTTTTGAGCGGTTTTGAAGCCGGCGCAGATGATTATCTCCCGAAACCGTTTGAGTTAAATATTTTTTTGGCGCGAATAAACGGACTCCTTCGCCGCCGCAAATGGTTTGCACAAGAAACCGATTCACCGAAAATTCGCTCGGAAAATTTACAGATTTTCGGCATTAACGGAAAAATTATTGATTTTGACAATCTTGAACTGCAAAGCGATGACGAAACGATTCATTTGACTTTGATGGAAGCCAAACTTCTGCGGTATCTGATTGAAAACGAAGGCAAACCCGTGTCGCGCAAAACGATTCTCGAAAAAGTTTGGGATCTGCACGAAGACACGGACACGCGGGCGATTGATAATTTCATCGTGCGGCTCCGAAAGTATCTCGAAGACGATCCGACCAAACCGCAGATTTTACAAACCGTGCGCGGTGTCGGCTATCGTTTCATAAAAACTTAGTTTCAAGTTTCAAGTCCCAGGTTTCAGGTTAAAGACGAATCTAACTTGAAACTTAGAACTTGAAACTTGAAACTCTTACCTGACAAACGCGGAAGGAATCGGAATATCGGTCGAAAGTCCCCATTGAAAATATGATGCTCCGTTATCCGAACTTTTCCTGACATACCAAATATTGTCGGTCGGTCGCCACACGGCAAAGTCGAATTTCCCGTCGCCTTCATAATCGCCGACAACCGGAATGTCGCCGGTCATTCCCCAGCCGACCGCCACAAAACCACCATCCGAACTTTTCAAAACATACCACGCGCCGGTTGAAGGTCGCCACACGGCAATATCGCTACGTCCGTCGCCGTCATAATCGCCGACTACGGTTTTGTCTTCGCTGATGCCGAATTGCGTGATGATATATTGTCCGTCCGAACTTTTCCAGATATACCAGACCCCTGTCGAGGGACGGAAAATTGCAAGATCGTCCTTGCCGTCGCCGTCGTAATCGGCCGGAGCCGGTTTATCGCCGTTCATTCCGAAGGTTAAGACCTGCACGGCATTGTCGGAACTGCGGCGCACATACCAATTGCCGTCGCTTGGTCGCCAAACGGCAATATCGGCTTTGCCGTCGCCGTCGTAATCGGCCGGCACGGGAACATCTTCCGGTAATCCGAATTGAGTAAAATAAATCGGTCTTGAATTTTGGTCAATAACAAACCACAAGCCGTTTGCCGGACGATAAATCGCGTAATCCGTTCGTCTGTCGCCGTCATAATCAGCCGGCACGAGTTTATCGTTCGGGCGGGCAAAAGTTTTGGCGGCGCCGGTTTGATTTAAGGAATTGATAAAGTACGACGAGGTGCCCGGACGAAAAACCGCATAATCCGTGCGGCGGTCGCCGTTGTAATCGAAAATATTTCCTCTTGCCGCCGAGCAGCTGTTGATCAATACGGAAACGTCATTGGAACCGAAATTAGCCGTAACAATATCAGGTTTGCCGTCTGAATTAAAATCGGCTGATTTGACGGCATTCGGATTTTGTCCGACGGAAACATTGCTCGTCAAAACTTTGACTAAATTGGAACCGCTCAAAGCCGTGGCCGTAGATTTTGTTCCGCTGCCGACAAAATCCGCCGAAGTTATCGAAATCGGATTTGCACCGCCCGCCGGATTATTTAAAGTGCATCCGACAAATCCGCCCGAAGCCGTGCCGGAACAAAACGTAATGGTATCAGCATTGTAATTGGCAACGGCAAGATCAGCGATTCCGTCCGCACCAAAATCGGCAACCTCGATTCCGACCGGACCCGCGCCGGTCGGAATATTTTGGTTTAATTGAAAAGTTCCCGCGCCGTTGCCGAAAAATGTCGAAACGCTGTCCGAACCGAAATTGGCGACGATAATATCCTGAAACGCATCGCCGTTAAAATTGGCAACCGTCACAAAAGCCGGCTGCGTTCTGGTTCTGACAGATGTTCCGGTCGTAAAACCGCCCGTCCCATTGCCGAGAAGCACGGAAACCGTGCCGGAGAAAAATCCGCCAAAATTCGCGACCACCAAATCCGCTTTCGTATCGTTGTTAAAATCGCCCGAAGCGATCGAGATCGGATTTGAACCGACAAAAAAGTTGACCGGTGCGGAAAAAGTTCCATTGCCGTTGCCGAGCAAAATCGAAACATTATTTGAGCCGGAATTTGCCACCGCCAGGTCAAAATTGTTGTCGGCGTTAAATTTTCCGGCGACGACCGCATACGGACTCGAACCGGCGGAAAACAAAGCCTGCGGCGCAAAAGTTCCATCGCCGTTACCAAGCAGAATCGAAACATCGTTCGTCACCTGATTCGTGACGGCTAAATCCGGCTTGTTGTCGTTGTTAAAATCGGCGACCGCCAGATTGGTCGGATTGATCCCGGTTTGAAAATTTGTCGGTGAAAAACTCGGTGCCGAACAACTCGGCGGCGTGGGCGGCACGATCGGTGTCGTTGTAATATCCAAACTCCAGCCGCCCGAAATCGAACCCGAATTGTTTTGGCTGTCATCAACGACAAAAAGCTGCCATTCTCCATTTGG
>JBDTZT010000121.1:0-8108 GCA_040005005.1 Actinomycetota bacterium | reverse complement strand
GCTCGTGATTTTCGTCGCACTTCTCTCATTGTGCGGCATCAGCGTCATTATTGCGGCGCGGGTCCGTTCTTTTTCGGAAGGTTCGCTCTATACGGACGCGCTCGGCGCGGGAATCGTTTTGCTGGCGCCGGTTTATTATTCGGCGGAGACACTGCCGTCCATTCTGCGGTGGTTCGGCTACATTTTGCCGACGACTTATATTGCCAGCGCAATCAATAAAATTCTGTCGGGAAATCCGTTTGTCGGCGGAGAAATTGCGGTTTTGGTTTTGATGGCGACGATCACCCTCGCAGGCGGATTTTGGACGATGAATTGGAGGGAAGAATGAAGTACAAACCGCGCATTTTAGTTTTAACCTTATCATTCGGCGCCGGACATCTTTCCGCCGCGCAAAGCATTATCGGCGAATTTCAAAAACAAATGCCCGATGCCGACTTGCGTCTGGTGGACGCGCTCGCCGATTGCCGTTTTCTATTCCGCGTCTTTTACGTCTGGACTTACTGGGCGATGATTCGCTACGCGCCGCATTTGTGGGAAAGGTTCTTTAATTCACGAATCGAAAACCGGGACGAGCAAACGGCGCCCGGCTGGATGTGGCGAAAAGGCTGCCGCAAAGTTTTCGATGAAATACGGGAATTTCAACCGGATTTAATCGTCGCGGCAGAAGTTGGGGCCTGTGAAATCGCGGTCATTGCTCGGCGCGATAATTTGACGGCCGCCGAAATTCTGAACGTCATTACCGATTTTGAAGCCGAACCAATTTGGGTCAAACCGGAAATTTCCGCCTTCGCCGTCGCCACCGAACAAGTCAAAAAACAACTGCAAAGTTGGGGCGCGAAGAAGGAAAAAGTCATAATTTGCGGCATCCCGATAAATGAGAGTTTCGCCAAAAAATACGAGGCCAACGAAACAAAATTACGTTTCGGGTTGGACGCCCGACCGGTTGTTTTGCTGATGGGCGGCGGAATGGGTCCGACCCGCATGGATGAAGTCGCCAAAATGCTTTTGCAATTGGGCGAAAATCTGCAAATCGTCGCACTGCCGGGCAAAGATAAAACGGCGGAAATGAAATTAAAAAAACTATCAAACTCCGCAACGGTCACAATAAATGTTTTCAGTTGGACGAGTTTAATCGCGCCGCTGATGCAAACGGCACAGATTTTGGCAACCAAACCGGGCGGGGTAACTTTGTCGGAAGCCGCCGCGTGCGGTTTGCCGCTTGTTTTGTTTGATGCGATTCCGGGACCGGAAAACGCGAACGCCGCGCATTTTGTCGAAGCCGGTGCCGCGTTTTTGACAAAGGACTCAAAAGATACCGCCGCCAAGATTATAAGGCTTTTGCAGGATGGCGATAAATTGCGGCAAATGTCTGAAAGTTGTCGCCAACTGACGCGCCCACAAGCCTCCCGAAAAATTGTCGAATTAGCGCGTCAGAAAATCAATTTGACCAATAATAAAGACAAAATACTGATTTCGCCGAAAAAGTTATCGGTTTCAAGGCGGGCCTTGGCGGCTTGGCGAAAACTAAAAAGACAGGAAAACTTACGTTCCTTCTTCGTTCTTCATTCAAAGCGAAAAAAATCCGCCGAGAAAGTTGAACTACTATTGCCGGAGGTCGAAATCTGATGAGTTTTACCGCTCAGCTTGCCAAAGTTTCCGGCATTGATAATATAAGCCGTGCGCCGCTCCGCCCGGTTCTGATTCTGACCATTAACAATGGCGCAGCGCATACTCGCGCCGCCATTGCCATCGCCGCCGCCTGGCGCAAAATCAACCTGAAAATTCCGGCGCAGGTCGTCGAAGTTTCTGAATTTATGTCTCGCAAGGCGCGTTTTACGCATATCACCGCCTATCTGTGGCTAGTCAAAAACGCGCCTGCGGTGTGGGGCAAAATTGACGCTTACCAAAAACGTCAAACCCAGACCAGTCCCGAATGGTTTTACCGCCGTGAGTGCCGAAAATTGTTCGAGTTGGTGCGTGAAATTCAGCCCGTCGCCATTCTGTCAACGGAAGTTGGTTGCGGAGAAATCGCCGCCCTGATTAAACGTGATTTGAAACTGAATATCCCGCTTGTCGCCGTCAATCTCGATTACGATGCCGACCGTGCATGGATTCAGCCGGAAGTTGATTTGTATTGTCTGGCAACCGATTTGATTAAAAAAGATTTTTTACGTCAGGGCGCGGATGCCGAAAAAGTCAAAATCTGGGGCGCACCGCTGAATTTGGAGTTCAGGCGTTTAAGCAAAACAGAACGGCAAGCGGAGCGTGCGAAAATTTGTGAATCGTTCAAGTTCGATCCGAAAGAGCCGATTGTCTTGGTTTCCGGCGGCGGCGAAGGTTTGGGCGAAATTGAAAAGATCGTTAAGCGTCTGTCTGAATTGAAAAGACAAATCGTGATTTTGACAGGACGCAATGAAAAACTGAAAAGACGCTGCGAAAAGCTCGAAGATAAAAAAAGGATTCGCGTTCTCGGTTGGACGGAAAAAGTTCCTGCTTTGATGCAGTCGGCCGATCTCTTAGTTTCAAAGCTCGGTCTGACTTTTTATGAAGCGATGGCATGCGGACTGCCGATTGTCGCGCTTGAACCGCCGCCGGGCGCAGAGCGATTTCAATATAATCTGCTCGAAAATTTCGGTGTCGGACGCGCCGTGAAAACCGTTGAAGAAGTATCGGAAGCTGTCGGCAAACTGCTCAACGATAAAAAAATGTTGCCGAAAATGCGGATAAAAACTGAAACTGTCGGGCAACTGCAAGCCGCCGAAAAACTGGCTTGGTGGATTCAAGAGAGAATTGAAAAACGTGATGAGTGAAACGATTTTGATTATTTCGGGAACAATTATTTTGCTCGCGCTCAGCGCGTGGGGCGCGGTTTATTATTTGACTTACGCTGTTCGTTCGCAAATTTTGGGCAAAACAGTTTGGTGCGGTAACGGCAATAATAACTCGGTCGCTTTGACGTTTGACGACGGACCTTCGCCGGATACGGAAAAACTGCTCGACGTTTTACGCGCCGCAAAAGTCAAAGCGACATTCTTTCTGCTCGGTGAAAACGTCGAAAAATATCCCGAAATCGCACGAAGAATCGCCGCTGAAGGACACGAAATCGGTAATCATTCGTTTTCGCATCCGATCTTTTTGTTCTGCACGGCAAGTAAAACGCGAAGCGAACTCGCCAAAACGCAGGAAATCATCAAAAAGGTTACTGGCGTTAAACCGAAACTTATGCGCCCGCCGTGCGGTGTGCGCTCACGGGCTTATTTTGCCGCCGCACAGGAATTAGGTCTGCAAACCATTCAGTGGAGTGATACGGGATTCGATTGGAAGAAAATTTCGTCGGAACAAATTGCGCGGAATATTTTGGAAACCGTGCAGAGCGATTCGATTATCCTGCTTCACGACGGCGACTGCGCAAAAATAAATAACCGTTTGGCGACCGTCACAGCTGTTCCCCTGATTTTGAAAGGATTAGAGGGAAAGAATTTACGCGTTGTTCCGCTCAAATCACTTTGTCCGCAAAGCGAAACAGAAAATGCCGCACGCCGATTTTTTAAACAAACTACAAATGGAGAGAACAATTTATGAATACGAATTTTTATCTTACCGGAATATTTTCCGAGTCCGTTTCGCCGATTATTTTTGTGGATTTTGACGGCACAATTGCGGAAAAAGACGTGATTGACCAAATTTTAGAAAATTTTGCCGATGAACGCTGGCTTGAAGTTGAAGAACAGTGGACAAGCGGCAAAATCGGTTCGCGGGAATGCCTGCGCCAACAATTCGCGCTGGTTAAGGCGTTCCCCGCCGAACTCGATGAATTTCTCGACACGCTCAAACTTGATGAAGGTTTCCCGGCGATTCTTCGGTTTTGCAAAGAAGCGGGAATTGAAATGCACATTGTCAGCGACGGTTTTGAGTATTACATCCGGCGAATGCTCGAAAAATCGGCTTCCAACCAGCAATTGCTTGGCGGTATCAACATTTGGGCAAATCGTTTGATTCCCTGCGGACGAAACCGCTGGCGAACCGAGTTTCCGTATTTTGAAACGGCCTGCGAAGACAATTGTGCGACCTGTAAACCCGCCGTGATGCGCGAGCAAAACCCGTTCGCCGCGCCGAGTATTTTCATTGGCGACGGACTTTCCGACCGTTTTGCCGCGCAAAGTGCCGACATTGTTTTTGCCAAAAAGAAATTATCCGAATATTGTCTCGAAAATCGCATTCCGCAAACCGCCTATGCCAATTTAAAGCAAGTCGCGGAATGTCTCGACGAAGCCTTTGAAAATTTTGTTATGACGCTTACGGACGGACAGCGTTCATGGCTCGAAGCCGCCTAAAAAATTAAAGGAGAAAACCCGATTAAAATATGACAGCCATCAATACAACCGCAAAATTACATAAAATCGAACGCCGCAAAACGGAAGCGGAACTGCTCGAACTCGAAAACAAATATTGTTCCCACGGCGACACGGTACATTATCTCGAACCACCGAAATTTTTTGAACGCGCCGAGGGAAATTATCTTTTCGACCGTGACGGAACACCTTTTTTAGATTTGCAAATGTGGTATTCGGCGGCAAGTTTCGGCTATGGAAATGAGCGTCTGAATAACGTTTTGAAAGCGCAAATTGATAAATTGCCGCAGCTTGCCTCGCAATATTTGCACACCGAAAAGGTCGAGCTGGCGGCGGCCATCGGACGGCTTAACGAATCTAAATTCGGCGAAACCGGCCGGGTTCATTTCAACGTCGGCGGAGCCCAGGCAGTTGAAGATTCGCTCAAACTCGTCCGTAATGAAACGGGTAAAAGTTTAATGTTCGCGTTTATGGGCGGCTATCACGGTCGAACGCTGGGAGCGTCAGCAATTACTTCGAGTTTTCGTTATCGCCGGCGTTTCGGGCATTTTTCAGACCGTGCTCATTTTGTCCCTTACCCGTATTGTTTCCGTTGTCCTTACGGTAAAAAACCGGACAGTTGCGGAATGTATTGTGTTGATCAATTTGCCAAAAATTTTGACACCGAATACAACTCATTCTGGGACGCGAAAGCCGGAGAAGCCGAATTTGCGGCATTTTATGTCGAAGCGATTCAGGGAACGGGCGGTTATGTGATTCCGCCGCCGGAATATTTTCCCGCCCTCAAAAAGGTTTTGGACGAACGCAATATTCTAATGGTTGACGACGAAATTCAGATGGGTTTTTACCGCGCCGGAAAGTTTTGGGCAATCGAAAATTTTGGCGTGACGCCCGACATCATAGTTTTTGGTAAGGCTCTGACGAACGGGTTAAATCCGCTGTCGGGCATTTGGGCGAAGGAAGGTTTGATTACGCCCGAAAAATTTCCGCCGGGTTCGACCCATTCGACATTTTCGTCAAACACGCTCGGAACGGCCGTAGCACTCGAACTCGTGCGAATGACGCAGGAAATTGATTACGAGCGCATTACGCGGGAAAAAGGCGCGTATTTCTTAGCTCAAATCAAAGATTTGCAGCGCAAATACCCGCGCATTATCGGCGATACCGACGGAATGGGAATGGCTTTGCGGATGGAAATTTGCCAGTCTGACGGCTTCACGCCCGACCGCGAATTGTGCGATGCAATTTTTGCCGAAGGAATGAAGGGTGATTTAGATGTGCGCGGCAGAAAAATGGGACTGGTTTTGGATGTCGGCGGATATTACAAAAACGTCTTTACGCTGGCTCCTTCTTTTGAGATGACCTTAGAGGAAATTGATTTGTCCTGTGAAATGTTTGCAATGCTGTTCAAGCGTTGTGCGCCGGAAAGAGTTTAGTAAATTACGAATTTCAAATTACGAATTACGAATTTAATATAACTTCGACATTCACAATTTGAAATTCGTCATTCGTCATTGAAATTTATGCTTTCAAAAATAACCGAAAAACTCGAAAAACTAGCTTTGCGGACGAATCCGAAATACGCGATTTCGCTGCTCGGGAAAATTCCGCCGTCCGTGATGCTCGGAATCCAAAAAATGCGTTTTCGGCACACATTGAAACTCGCTGCCCGCGCACCGTTTTATATTGAGCAGTTTCAAAAGCGCGGAATTAATATCAGCCAAATCAAGCATCCGGCTCAATTGGGCGATTTTTTCACGACCGGCGAAGATTTGCGAAAATACGGCGCGGAAGCCTTTCTGACGGGACGCGCCGACACCGCTTTTGAAACGACCGGCACGACTTCGAATGAAACCAAGTGCATATTTTTTTCAAATAAAGAACTGAACGAAATGGGTCGAGCGAGCGCAATCGGGCTTTATAATTTGGGTTTGCGACGCGAAGATGTCGTTTTGAGCGCGTTTGATGTTTCGTTCTGGGTTTCTCCGGCAGTGGTTCGTACAGCGTTTCAATACTTGGGTTGTTTTCATACTGAAGCCGGAAAATTGGCGCCCGAAGAATTCTACGAACGCGCCAAAAGATACCGGCCGAACGTGATTTTCGGAGAACCTGCGTGGATTGTCCGCCTTTCGGAAATCGCGGCCGCAAAAGGAACCTGGGCGATGAAATTTCTCTTTGCGGGCGGCGAAAACATTAATGAACAAACGCGCCGCGAAGTCGAAAAGATTTGGAACGCCAAATTTTTTATCAATTACGGACAAACGGAATCTTTCGGTGTCATCGGTGTCGAATGCGCCGAACAGAACGGCTATCACCGCAACGATCTGAATTTCTTTTTTGAAACGCCTGAAACCGATTCCGATGGATTTGGCGAACTGGTTTATACGACACTGACCCGTGAAGTGATGCCGCTGATTCGCTACCGTTCGACCGATGTCACGAAAATGATTGACGAACCTTGCCCGTGCGGACTTTTTGCCAAACGCATCGCAAAACTCCGGGGACGCGTGGACGAAATGATTGTCTGCGGAATGGGCAATATCAGCCCGTGGGTTTTTGCCGAAATTTTGCGCGGCGTGGCGGACGCAACCGACGAATGGCAGGTACGCGTCTGGCACGAAAACAAAATTGATGTCATCGAACTGCGCCTCGAAATCACCGATTCGCAAAACGGACATACGCCTCAAACCGTCATCGAAAACATTAACCAAAATTTAAGAACGCGCTTTGCCGATTTTCAAAAAAATCTGGAGATGAAGCTTTATGATTTCCGCGTTGTGCCAGTCGGGCGCGGCACTTTGCGAACGGCGCGAAAACTGAAAAGAATCGTCGCGCTTGAAGCTCCGCCAAAAGTGAAAGAAAGTGGGAAAAAATTAGTTGTTGCCATTTAAAAGTGCGTGAGGAATTCTGTCCGGCAATATCAAGGCAATATTAAGAAGGTAGTTTTATGTTTGAAATATTTTATAACCCGACAATGATATTCATTTTCAGCAGTCCGCAGGAATGGATTCTGGTCGCCGCTGCTTTTGCGTTGCTCTTCGGGGCCAACAAACTTCCCGAACTGGCGAAATCTATCGGTAAAACCCGCAATGCGTTTAAGGAAGGAATGCGCGAGGCTGACGAAGAAGCCGCCCAAACGACGGTGAAAAATACGGTTTTAACTGAAACAAAACCGGTTTTGTCCGAAATTGACGACGAAACGCTGATGACCGAAATCAATCGTCGGAAAGCAAAGCAGTTGAGTGATTAATGAGAAGACTGAGCAAATATTTTGCCTTGATGCTCGGATGCTTGATTTTGGTGAGCGTCTCTACAAACGCACAAAATCAGATAATTTCGACAGAATTGCATTTGATCGTCGCCGATACGCAAAACAATTTGGTGAGCGGGGCGCAGTGCATCTTGCGAAAAGGCGAAAAAATTGTCGCTCAAACCCAAACAAACAAGGAAGGAATTGTGATTTTTCAAAATCTGGAAGGAGGTCTTTACCAATTAAGTGTTGAAAAAGACGGATTTGAAAAATACCAAACCGAAAACTTGGAAATCGGCGCGAATTTTCCCCGTGAACGAGCCGTCTCGCTTGAAATTTCAAAAGTTTCGGCGCAGGTGAATGTTGAAAATTCGGCGGAAAACGTGCAAAGTGTCGAAGCCGGTTCATCGCCGCCGGTGGCGAATGTCCAGCGAAAAACGATTGAGCGTTTACCGCTCGCCACCAAACGAGTTGACGAAGCGATTCCGCTGGTGCCGGGCGTTATT
>JBDTZT010000120.1:0-8127 GCA_040005005.1 Actinomycetota bacterium | reverse complement strand
TTCCATCACATACCGCGCTGCGCCGCCCGATTGCGTAAAAACCGAAGCCGCGTTGCCGTATGGATTCGCGTTTTCGATCTTTAAGGCTTCGTCCAAAGTTTCGGTTCGCATAATCGAAATTACGGGACCGAAAATTTCTTCGGTCGCGACGCTCATTTCGGGCGTCACGAAATCGATCACGGTCGGGCCGACATAAGTGCCGTTTTCCTTGCCTTCGACAACTGCGCCGCGTCCGTCAACCAATATGCGCGCACCATCTTTTTCCGCTTCCGAGATGTAATTTTCGATTCTTTCGCGCGCCGCCTTTGAAATCACCGCGCCCAGGTTCACGCCCGGAACAACTTTTCGCGCTTCAACGCAGATCTGGTCAATAATGGACCCGACATTACCGACCGCAATCATCGCCGAAGCCGCCATACAGCGTTGTCCGGCGCAGCCCGACATCGAAGCAGTGACGTTCGTCGCGGTCATCGCCGGATTCGCGTCAGGCAACACGAAAAGATGATTTTTCGCGCCGCCGAGCGCAACGCATCGTTTCAAATGGTGCGTTGATTGCTGATAAACCAGTTTTGCAACTTTGGTTGAACCGACAAAACTGACCGCTTCAATATCTTTATGCGCGCAAATGCCTTCGACAATTTCTTTGCCGCCGTTGATGACGTTGAAAACGCCGTCGGGAAGTCCGGCTTCTTTCAGCAATTCAGCCATTTTGACAACCGAAAGCGGCACGAGTTCCGAAGGCTTCATAATCATCGTGTTGCCAAGCACGAGCGCGTTCGGCATCGTCCAATTCGGCACCATCAGCGGAAAATTAAATGGGACGATCGAGGCGACCACGCCAATCGGAAAATGTTCCGTGCGGCATTCAACGCCGCGCGAAACTTCCAAAATCTCGCCCGAAACAAGCTGCGGCATCGAACAGGCAAACTCGGTTAATTCGATTGATTTTTCAACTTCGGCTCGCGCTTCATCGTAAGTTTTGCCGTTTTCTTCGGAAACCAGATTCGTCAGTTCGTCCGTGTTTTTTTCGAGCAGATAACGATACCGAAAAAACACCTGCACGCGCTCTTTGATCGGCGTTTTGCTCCAACTTTCAAAAGCACTTTTTGCCGATTCGACTGCCGCGTTTAATTCATCAATTGTTGACAACGGAACTTGCGAAAGCAAATTCCCGTCAAGCGGCGAAACCACGTCTAAACTTTCTGTCGCAATGCTTTCGTGAAAAGAGCCGTTGTAATAATTCTTGATTTTTTCGTATTTCATAATTTCTTTTTTTAACCACAGATGCACACAGATAAAAGCCCTGATAAAAGCAAAAAGAGATAGATAAAATACAGATAAATAACTGATTAAGATTTTGGAAATTCAAACAAAATCTTTCTTTATCTGTACAAATCTGAGTAAATCTGTGTGCATCCGTGGTTAAAATCGTTCCCGGATTCACAAAATGATTCGTTTCACTTCAACTCGCGGATTACCAAAATTTATCAATAAGCAAATCTTCAAACCTGTCGCTTTTAGATAATTCAAACATTGAGCCTTGTGTGTATCTTCAAGATTTTTAACTGTCTTTAATTCGATAATCACCAAATCTTCAATCAATAAATCAGGTTCATAAGTTCCAACTTCTACTTTATCGTAATAAACCTTTATTTTCTTTTGTTGCTCAACTTTTAAACCAAGTTTTCCGACCTCGTAAGCTAATGCGTTTTCATAGACTTTCTCCAAAAAACCAACGCCTGGTTCGTTCATTATTTTGTACGCACAACCGATGGTTTTTTCGGTTATCTTATTGATTTTATCCTTCTCGTCATCTTCTTCAAACAAAGACTTTATCAAATTCGCTCCGTCACCCATAAATTTCTTATCCCGCTTTTATCCTGCTTTTATCCGTGTGCATCTGTGGTTAAATTTTCTTTCGGCGGAAATGCTTTCATCAGCGCAAAATGCACGGTGAATGAAACTCCGAAACCGACAAACCAAGCATAATCATAAAGCGGACGAAGCACGGGAACAAGCAGGCCGATCCACGCGAAAAAACAACCGAGTAAAGTTGCCGCAACCGCCCGCCAATTCCAGCCGGCGTATTCGCCTTTCGTGCGGTATAAATCGCCGAGATTCAAGTTTTTATGGCGAATAATCCAGTAATCGGCAATCAAAACTCCGGCAATCGAACCGAGTCCGCCCGAATACCCCAAAAGCCATGTGAAAATATAACCGCTCGGATCTGCAAGCAATTTCCAAGGCTGCATCAAAATTCCGACGATTCCCGTAATCAAACCGCCTGTGCGGAACGAAATCCATTTCGGGAAAGCATTAGCGAAATCGTTGGCGGGCGAGACGACATTGGCGGCGATATTGACCGAAAGCGTGGCGACGACAATCGTGAACATCGAAATCGCGACGATCGAGGCTTGTGAAAATTGTCCGACGAGTTTTACCGGATCCCAAAGGTCTTCGTGCTTCATATTCGGGAAAACGACAACCGCCGCCGAAGTTATCAGAATTCCCATCGCGGCGAAAACAACCATTGTTGTCGGAAGCGCGACTGTTTGACCGAGCGCTTGCTCGCGCTGGCTTTTCCCGAAGCGCGTAAAATCGGGCATATTAAGCGAAAGCGTTGCCCAAAATCCGATCATCGCCGTCAAACTCGGAATAAAAATCTTGAAAAATTCGCCGAAGGTTTGAAATTTGCCCGGTTCGTGCAGGAGAAATCCGATGCCGCCCGCCTGATACAAAATCCAACCTAATAAAACCGCCGTCATCACCAAAACAAACGGTGCCGCCCAATTTTCGACGTGGCGCAGCAAATCCATTCCGCGATAAATAATCGCAATATTCATCGCCCAGAAAAGCAAAAAAGAAAGCCATTCGGTCGGCGTGTGTCCGCCGATTGCCGCGCCAAGCAGAGTGTTCCAATTTGGAATTACCGCACCGAAAAACGTGTAAATCGCCTGCCCGCCGATCCAAGCCTGAATGCCAAACCAGCCGCAAGCGACGATTGCCCGCATTAACGCCGGAAGATTTGAACCGATCGTGCCGTAACTCGCCCGCGCAAACACGGGAAATGGAATGCCGTATTTCGTGCCGGGATGCGAATTGAGCAAAATCGGCGCCAGCACAATGATATTGCCGAGCAGAATTGTTAATAACGCTTGCCACCAATTCATTCCCGCCGAAATCAAACCCGAAGCCATCATATAAGTCGGGATGCAATGCGCCATCGAAATCCACAGCGCGGCGTAGTTATATGTCGTCCAATTGCGCTTTTCAATCGGGACGGGCGCAAGGTCTTCGTTATACAGCGGAGATTGTTCTATTTCCCGTAATGCTTCAGCTTGCAGTTCAATTCGTCCGTCGGCGTGTTGGATAGTTTCGATATTTGGCATATTTTTCCCAACCGAATCTTAAAGCAAAGATCGTGTAATTTAAACCTCGCTAATCAAAGCCAGCAAATCATCCGCCGACAATTTTCCGCTGGTGTCGGTGCCGTCCAGCAGACTGTCAGCCAAATCGCGTTTGGTTTCGTGGAGTTTGAGGATTTTTTCTTCAACCGTATTTTCCGTTACCAAACGATAGACGGTGACAGGACGCTGTTGCCCGATGCGATGAACGCGGTCGGTCGCCTGATCTTCGACCGCCGGATTCCACCACGGATCGAGGTGAATGACATAATCTGCTGCCGTTAAATTCAAACCCGTTCCGCCCGCTTTTAGGCTAATCAAAAAAACTTCGCTTTCACCGCGCTGGAAAGCGTCAATGCGCTCTTGGCGAACGTGCGGCGGCGTACTTCCGTCCAGATAATGATATTTAATTGCTTTGTCTTGCAGATATTTTTCGACAATTTTGAGATGTTTGACGAATTGGCTGAAAACGAGTGCTTTATGTTTATTTTCGAGTAATTCTTCCAGAGTTTCGCCGAAAAGTTCGAGTTTGCTGCTGCCGAGCGGAATGTTTTCGTTGACCAATTTCGGATGACAACACGCCAATCGTAATCGCATCAATTCGGCTAAGATGCGAAAGCGTTTATCTTTCGCCGCGCCGCCTTGAGATTCGATTTTTTCCAAGGCTTCACGCCGAATCGCTTCATAAAAAGCGCGTTCGTCATCGGACATTTCAACCGTCAAAACGATTTCGGTTTTCGCGGGCAAATCGTCTAAAACCTGATTTTTGCGCCGTCGCAGGATAAAAGGTTTAATCAGTCTTTGCAGCGTTTTACGCGAATTTTCATCCTTGGTTTTTTCAATCGGCAAAGCAAATTTCTCGTTAAAAAAGTCGTGGCTTCCGAGAAGTCCCGGATTGATAAAATTGAACAGATTCCAGAGTTCGCCCAAGTGATTTTCAATCGGCGTGCCGGTCGTAATGAGGCGAAAATCGCCTTGCAGATTCATCACCGTGCGCGAGCGTTTCGTGTTTCTATTTTTGACGGCTTGGGCTTCGTCCAAAACAATAGTCGCAAACTTTTTATTCGTAAAAAGCTCTTCTTCCGATTGCAAAAGGCTGTAACTCGTCACCAAAACATCGTATTTGCCCAAGTTTTCAACCGTTGCCTGGCGGTCGCCGCCGCCGAAAATCTGAAAATTCAAAGTCGGCGAAAATTTGATTGCTTCTTTTACCCAATTTCGGCAAACGCTGACGGGCGCGACGACCAAAGCCGCGCCTTTTTCGGCTCTTTCAACCAAAACCGCCAACGCCATCAAAGTTTTTCCCAAACCCATATCGTCCGCCAAACACGCGCCAACGCCCCAATTTGCGAGCCGCGAAAGCCATTCGTAACCGGCGATCTGATATGGACGAAGTTCGGCTTCAAAGGTGGCGGGAAGTTCGGGAACGAATTTTTGCGCCGCTTTTATTCTTTCGAGGTGATCTTTCCAGGCTTTGTCCGCTTTGAAATTTTCGAGTTCTTCGGAAAAATCTTCCAAAATCCCCGAACGCAGATTATGCAGGCGATTTTTGTCGTCCAACACCGCGCTCAGCGATTGCAAATGGCGGCGGAGTTTTTCGGTGATGGCGATAAATTGTCCGTCGGAAAGCTCGATAAAGTTTTTCGAGCTTTGGCCCACAAGTCTGCTTAATTCCTGCATCGAAAGAATCAAGTTTTCATTGACCTTGACTTCGCCTTCGACCTCAAACCAGGTATTTTTGCCTTTGACGGAGAGCGAAAAATTATTAAAATTGATGTTGCCGAGCAGTTTCAGCTTTTGTCCTTTGGTCCATTCAACGACGAGTTTTCCAGCAGCGCGCGGAGTTTCCAGTTCGCTCATCGCCGTCAGACATTCTTCCGCGCCGGCTAATTCCCATTCGTAATTTTGGCTTTCAAATTCCGCCAAAAACGGACAGGATTCTTCGATTTCGTCGAGCAGCTTGCGTTCACTTTTCAAATCGCGTTTGGTTCGCGTCCGCACGCCGTCAAGATCGGCAATCACTGATTCGCCGCCTTTGCCGGGTTTGAAATAAGGCGCAACCGTCCCGAATGGTTTGACGAAAAATTCGAGATGAAAACCTTCGCCGGCCGGCGTGATGAGCGCATGAATCCGGTTTTCGGCTTCAATGAGCGGAAGATTTTCAAAATGTTCTTCCAAATCGCTTTGAATCGAAATCTTTGTCGAAAGCGGCTGAATTGCTTTTAATAATTTTTCACGACCGACGGCCGGAATTTTCAACTTGTTAGATTTCAGCGAACCGGCAATATCAACGTGATGTTTGGAAACTTCGACGACTTTATAGCGGGTTTCGGTTTCTTTTTGGACGATTATGCCTTCATCCGAAAATTTGGTATCAAACGAAAGTTCAAGATTATCGCCCGCTTGCCGAATAATCAGCGAAGGTTCGCCCGCATTGAGTTGGACATTGACGGTTGGATTTTTGAGCAGAAACAAAAACGGATGTCCGACCAGTGCGGCCAACGATTTTTCCCAATCAAACTCGTAAGTATATGAGCCGTAATAGTACTCGTTGAATTTCTTCATCGCGGTTTTTACGACTAAACTGTCTTGTTCGGTCAGATTTTTGACATCGCGTTCAAATAATCGTTTGAGCGCGATGTTGCGGCCGTTTGACCAGCCTTTTTTGCTGTACTTCTGCTCGACCGGTTGAATTTCCCGGTGATCAAAATTGAGCAGCCACGCAATCCGCGTTTCATCGAGCGCACCGTTTTTTGCTTCGCTTTGGCCCTTAACTTTTTCGGCCACGATCATCAAGGTATTCAAAGCCCGTTCCCAATCTTCGAGTTTCGGAACGATGTTTCCGACCGGTTCAAACCCAAGCTCGGCTTGCAGATTTTCGGTCGTTTCCTTTGCCTGTAAATTCGATTTTCCTCTGATTGACAACAAATTAACGGCTTCAAATTGCAGCCAGCGATAGCCTCGGTCTTGCGCCGCTTTTTCAAATTCCTTGACATAATTCGGCAAATTCAGCGAAGGCACGAGCGCCGTCAAAATGATGCGGATAAATTTACTGAGAAAACTATCCGAACTGATTTGCGATGCGGCGATAAGTGCTAAATCGTCCTTATTTTTGAGGAAATTGGCAAAGGCACTAATTGCCCGGTGAATGGCCGATTCGGGATTGTTTTTTAATAAATAAGTGCTGAAATTATCAGCAAACAAATGAAATTTCGCTTCATTTGTTTTGTAAAGTGCCAAGCCGTAGAAAAACATTCGCCAATCCGCCGGAAAACCTTTCTTTTTGCTAAACCATTTTTTCCAAACCTTGATCGCTTCATCGCCGAAACCTGCGGCTTTTTCGTAATCTTTTTCCAAAACTGCAATTAACATTGCCGAAAAAAGCGAATTCAACGTGGATTGTGTGCCGATAATTTGGTTTGCTTTAGACACTTCGCCTTTGAAAATTAATTCCAAAACTGAAAAACCTGTAAATAATTCCTCATCGAGTTTGGTTTCCCGCACAAAATCCCAAAGTTCATCGGTCGGCTCGCCGTTTTCAATGGCTTCGACAAAAAAAACCAGCAAAAGATCGGTTTGAAATCTTTGGTCAAATTTGGCGAGCAACTGTGTTTGAAGCGGATTTGAAAATATTTGAAGCAGAATTTCGCCCGCTTCCGTTTCCAAGTCTCTTTCTCTGATTACTTGAAAAAGTTCCGCCGTTTTTAGTGAATTTTGCCGGTAAATGCTCAAACGATAATCGCGTAAAAGCCTCGATTTATAGCGCTCGCTATTATAATACCAACTTGAAAACTCGCTCAGACCGAAATTTGCCTGAATTTTCTCGATGGTTTCGCTGAAAGCATTTTCCCGCCAAACCTCGCGTGTAAAAAATTCTTTCAGTTCATTGCTCGCCAGCTGAAAACCATTTCCCCAATATTCTTTCGTATTTTGAAGCATGCCTTTGTGAATCAACGAATTGCGCAGAAGTGAAACATACTGGGTCGAAAACGCTTTGCCTTCGGGCGTTTTCAATTCAAGCACTTTTAATAATTTTTGAAACTCCTGGGCGGTTATCTGTTCCCAAAATATCGAAAGACATTGCAAAATTTTGCGTTCATTAGGTGAAATTTTACTTAGCTTTTCTTCAAAATCGGTCATATTTAATCATATATACTTTTTGTTCAAATCTTTTTAGCCGCATTATTTTGACATATTTTTAAACCACAAAGAAACACGAAAGAACACGAAGATTTTTTACAAATTGAACATTAAATTTGTAAATCCGAAAGAAAAACAACTTATTTTTTGCTTTTCCTTCGGATTTTATTCGCGTTACTTCGCAGTTCAAATTTTTATTTCTTTCGCGCCGGAAACGCTTGCTCGTCGTAATTGGAGAATCTTCCAAAAATCTCCAATCGGTTTTAAAGTTTCTTTCAGCAAGTCTGGAAATTATTTTAATTTACTCAAATCTTCACGCATTCGCCGCGTTTGATAAACTCTCCGCTGCCTTTATCAACCAAACATTCGCCGTTTTCGATCACGACGCGACCGCGCGACAAAACAGTTTCGACTTTGCCTTTAATGCGTTTGCCTTCGTAGGCGCAGTAGTCTACGTTCATATGCTGCGCTTCGAGCGTGAAGGTGTGTTCTTTTTCGGTGTCGAAGATCACGATGTCGGCATCCGATCCGACGGCGATTGTGCCTTTTTTCGGGAACATTCCGAACATTTTCGCGGCGGCGG
>JBDTZT010000119.1:0-8139 GCA_040005005.1 Actinomycetota bacterium | reverse complement strand
TCTCCTTTTACATTTCTTTTTTTGTTTTTTCGGCTTCTTTGGCAGTCAGTTGTTTATAAATTTCAAATTCGCGACTCGCGTCCGGTTTTTGCTTAAGCCGTGAGAAGACCAAAAATAATTGATAATGAACGTCCGCATTATTTGAATTAATTTTTGCCGCAAGCTGTAAAAATGGTATCGCTTCGGTATGCCGGCTTGTTTTGACAAGTAGTTTTCCGAGGTCGTAATTAGCATTAAAATTCTGGTTGTTAACGGCAATCGCCCCGCGCAATAATTTTTCCGCGACGGCAAAATCGCCTTTATCGAAATTTAATGCTCCCGACAAGGCGAGCGCATCAGCGTAGTCTGGTTGTAAAACGAGAGCCTTTTGCACGGCTGTTTGTGATAAAGCATAATCGCCGATGCCGCGTGCAGCGATGGCTAAAAAGTATTGAATTTCGGGAATTTTCGGAAATTGCACGGCGGCTTTTTGAAAAATTTGCAGAGCGGAATTGAAATCGCTCAGGAAAATATACATTCCGCCGAGCCGAATGTGATAAACCGGTTTAGAAGCATCAAATTTGAGCGCCTTTTCATAAAATGCCTTTGCTTCCGCGTAGCGCTGATGCTTGGCGAAAAGTTCGCCGAGCATAAAATTCGCGGAAACGTGATTCGGATTGAGTTCAATCGCTTTTTGAAAATATGCACCCGAGTTTTCGTCTTGTCCGCGATTGAAGGCGAGAAGCCCGAGATAAAAAATGGGTTCGGCATTCGTCGGAGCGAGCAGCATCGCGCTGACAAACGCGCTTTCGGCTTCAGCCGGTTGTTTGGTTTCAAAAAGCGCAATTCCGAGATTTAGTTTTATATCGGAAGAATCGGGCTGCATATCGGCGGCGCGTTTCAAAAGATTGACGGCTTTTTGAAAACTCTGCGTCGAAACATATAAAAGTCCGAGATTGATGATCGTGTTTGGGTGATTTGGATTAAGTTTCAAGACCGCTTCAAAGGTTTGGACAGCTTCCGTTTGCCGTTTAGTCTTTGCCAGTAAAACGCCGAGATTGGCACGCGGCGAAACGGCTTTAGGATTTAGACGAATGGCGGTTCGATATTCCCGTTCGGCTTCAGGAGTTTTGCCAAGCTGGTCGAGGGTGATGCCGAGCAAGTTGTGGGCATCGGCATTGTCAGGAGAAAGCGCGGTCGCTTTTCTGAGCAAAGGCTCGGCATCGCTAAAATTTCCCGCTTGAATCAACGCGGCTGATTCTTGCAGAAATTTTGTAATATCTTTTTGTTGGGCAAGCGCGGTTGCCGCCGTTAATAAAATCAAGAAAACCGCAAATTTAATCAATTTCATTTGGTTTTTTAGTATATCAGAGGGAAACAAAAGTGCTTCAAAAAATTTCAAAATTCATCTCGTTGCTGCTTTTATTATCGTTTTTCACACCGGCGATTTTCGCGCAAAAAAGAAATCAAGCCAACACCGAAAGTAAAATTAACGCACTGCTCGCGAAAATGACTTTAGCCGAAAAACTCGGACAGCTGCAACAACTTGACGGCGATTTTCCGACCGGAATGGGTCGTCCCGAACATTTTGAGATGGTTCGCAAGGGAACGCTCGGCTCGACTCTGAATGTGCGCGGCGCGAAAAATGTCAACGAACTGCAAAAAGCAGCGATGGAATCGCGCCTGAAGATCCCGCATCTTTTCGCGTTCGACGTGATCCACGGATACCGCACGATTTTTCCCGTTCCGCTCGGCGAAGCGGCAAGTTTCGATTTAAAATCGGCGGAACTTTCGGCGTATATTGCCGCAAAAGAAGCTCGTTCGGCAGGAGTCGCGTGGACGTTTGCGCCGATGGTTGATATTGCGCGAGATCCGCGCTGGGGCCGAATGGTCGAAGGCGCGGGCGAAGATACCTATTTAGGTTCGCAGTTTGCATGGGCGCGGGTGCGCGGTTTTCAGGGAACTGATTACAGCGCACCGGACCGGGTTTTGGCCTGTGCAAAACATTGGGTTGCCTACGGCGCGGCACTCGCGGGGCGCGATTATTCGACGACCGATATTTCTGAAAATTCGCTTTACAACGTCTATTTTCCGCCGTTCAAAGCCGCGAAGGACGCGGGCGTGGCGACGTTTATGAGTTCGTTCAACGATCTTAACGGAATTCCCGCTTCGGCCAATCGCTGGACTTTGACCGATGTTTTGCGAAATCAATGGAAATTTGACGGTTTTGTCGTCAGCGATTATACATCGGTCGCGGAATTGATTCCGCACGGAATTGCGAAAGACGGCGCCGACGCGGCACAGCTGGCGTTAAATGCCGGCGTTGACATAGAAATGGTCAGCCGTTTATATAATCAAAACGGCGAACAGCTTTTGAAAGACAAAAAACTGACGATGCCTGTGATTGACGAAGCCGTGCGGCGAATTTTACGAATAAAATATCGTCTCGGACTTTTTGATAAACCTTTCGTTGACGAAACTCTGGAAGCGAAAACTTTGCTCGCGCCCGAACATCGCAAAGCGGCGCGTGAAATCGCGGCAGAATCTTTCGTTCTGCTGAAAAATGATAATCAAACCTTGCCGATCAGGAAAAATATCAAGGAATTGGCAATCATCGGCGGACTTGCCGACAGCAAAGAAGATATTTTGGGTTCGTGGAACGGCGACGGAAAAACGGAAGATGCCGTCACTTTGCTCGAAGGCGTGAAAAACAAACTCGGCGCAAACGCGAAAATTCGTTACGTAAAAGGCTGCGAAGCGAAATGCGAAGACACGCAGGACTTTAACAAAGCGGTTGACGCGGCGAAAAATTCCGATTTTACGATTCTGGTCGTCGGCGAATCGGCGGCGATGAGCGGCGAAGCATCTTCGCGTTCGGATATTAATTTGCCCGGTAAACAACTAGATTTGGTCAAAGCCATCGCCGCCACGGGAAAGCCCTACGCCGTCGTTTTGATGAACGGACGACCGCTGACGATAAATTGGTTGGCGGAAAATTCGCCCGCGATTTTGGAAACCTGGTTTGCCGGAACAGAAGGCGGAAACGCAATTGCCGATGTTCTGTTTGGCGATGTGAATCCGAGCGGGAAATTGCCCGTCACATTTCCTCGTTCCGTCGGACAAATCCCGATTTTTTATAATCAGATGAACACGGGCCGACCGTTTGATGCAAACAATAAATATTCGAGCAAATATCTCGACATTGCGAACACGCCGCTTTATCCGTTTGGATACGGTTTGAGCTATACAAATTTTCAACTTAACAATATTAGTTTGAGTAGCGCGCAAATCACGCCGACGGGCACGCTAAATGTTTCGGTTGATGTTCAGAATACGGGCAACCGCACCGGAACGGAAGTTGTCCAACTTTACATCCGCGATTTGGTCGGAAGTATGACGCGACCGGTTAAAGAATTAAAAGGATTCGAGCGAGTTTCGCTTCGCGCCGGAGAAAAACGAACCGTGACTTTTACTTTAAAACCCGAACATCTCGGATTTTACAACGCGCAAAATAAATTCGTGGTCGAACCGGGCGATTTCAAAGTTTGGGTCGGACAAAATTCGACTGATGGTTTAGAGGCTAATTTTACGGTAAAATAAAACAGTGATTTTATACATTTCAAAATTTACAAAGCCTGTTCGTTCAGGCTTTTGTGTTGTTCTGATTCTGCTTTTTTTGTATTCTTTCGGCAGCTTCTCGGCAGTTGCTCAAACCACGCAAAATTATCAATTAACCAAAGAAGACGAAGCATTTCTCGATGATTTGGAACGCCGCGCATTTCTGTTTTTTTGGGAACATTCGGGCAAGAAAAACGGTTTGACGCTCGACCGCGCCCGCACGAACGGCGACGCACCGGGCAAAGATGAAGATCATCATAACGTCGGAAGCATCGCCTCGACCGGATTTGCTTTGACCGGACTTTGCATCGCCGCCGATAGAAATTGGGTAAAACCCGCCGAAGCCAAGGAACGCGCCCGCATCACTCTGGAATTTTTCGCCAATCGCGCTTTTACCAAAGACGGTTGGTTTTATCATTGGATTGATCTGGAAACCGAAGAAAGACGCTGGCGCAGCGAGGTTTCGACGATTGATTCGGCACTTCTGCTTGGAGGAGTTTTGAGCGTTCGGCAATGTTTCGCCGACGACCAGGAAATCGTTCGGCTAGCAACCAAAATCTACAATCGAGTAGATTTTCCGGCGATGCTCAACGGCGATAAATATTTGCTTGTCCACGGCTGGCACAACGAATCGGGCTACATTAAAAACCGCTGGCACGATTACAGCGAAGAAGCGATTCTTTACTTACTCGGCATCGGTTCGCCAACGCATCCGTTGCCTTGGAAATCGTGGTATGCATGGGAACGAGGCTGGCAAGAATACGGCGGTTACAAATATCTCGCGGCGGTTTCACCGCTTTTTATTCATCAATATTCACACGCCTGGATAGATTTTCGCGGGAAACGTGAACACTACAAAGATTTCAATGTTGATTATTTTGAAAATTCCGTTAAAGCAACCCGCGCCCAACGTCAGTTTTTTATTGATGTTTTAAGCAAGGAATTTCCCAAATACGGACCGAATATCTGGGGTTTGACGGCTTCGGATTTCGCCGGTGGCTACACGGCTTGGGGCGCACCGCCGCGCAGTCCTGAAACCGACGGCAGCGTCGTTCCGTGCGCTCCCGCCGGTTCGCTGATGTTCACGCCCGATATTTCGCTTGCCGCACTGCAAGAAATGAAGGCGAAATACGGCGATAAAATTTATGGTCGCTACGGTTTTACCGACGCTTTCAATCCGCATAACGGTTGGGTAAACCGTGACGTGCTCGGCATTGATGTCGGCATCACGCTTCTCAGCGCGGAAAACTTGCGTTCGGGAAATGTCTGGAAATGGTTTATGCAAAACAAAGAAATTCCGGCGGCGTTCAAACGAATCAAACTGAAATAATAATTTCCCGCAATAGCGCAAAGGCGCAAAGAGTTTATGAAAGATAATTTTCGCCGCTATTTCTTTATAATTTTTAAATCCTTTTTTAACTTTGCGCCTTTGCGCCTTTGCGCCTTTGCGGGAATTTTCTTTATTACGTCTTACGCGCAAACACTCGCCCCAAATGCGCCCGGGCTTGACGCACAATGGTCAAGCGCAGGTAAACAGGCCATCGGCACTGCAAACACTCTTAACTCAAAAATATGGTTCACGCTGCAAGGCGGAATGCTGACCGAAGTTTTTTACCCGCAGGTTGATACGGCCAACGTCAATGTTTTGCAGTTTGTCGTCGTTAATAAAACGACTGGGAAAGTTGAAACTGAGAGAGATGATACAATTCAACAAATTGAATTTTTGACCTCAAATTCTTTACCAAATAAGTTTTCTGTTCCGACTTCAATGGCATTTTATCAAACCAATTGGGCAAAAGATAAAAAATGGCGAATTAGAAAAAAATATATTACCGACCCGGAACGAAATACGGTTTTGATTGATTTTGAGTTTTCTGAAAACTTAGCAGTTCTGAAAAAACGTGAGAAATTTGAAGTTTATGTTTATTATGATCCGTCTTTGGATAACAGCGGAATGCACGACACGGCTTGGACACAAGAAGGTGTTTTATTAGCTTCTGACAAAGATAGAGTTTCAGCTTTAACATCGAAATTAGGGTTTGACTTGATAACAAACGGCTTTCTCGGAACAAGCGATGGTCTGACGCAATTGCGAAACAAAAAAAAGCTGGAAATATACGACAAGGCAGAAAACGGCAATGTTGTTCAATTTGCTCGGCTGAATTTACGAGGTGGTGATGTTGATGCCTTTCTAGCTCATTACCGCACTGAAGTTGCTTTAAGTTTTGGAAAAACCACAAACGAAGCTATTCAGACAGCAAATGCATCTCTTCAAAAAACCTTCAATAAATGCTTTACGGAATATAATAAAGGCTGGTCTGATTACGCTAAAACTCTACCGAAAGTCGAGCCGAAATATCAGGCGCAGTTTAATATGGCGGCGATGGTCTTAAAGGCGTTTGAAGATAAAACCTATCGCGGCGGCAATGTTGCCTCACTTAGCGTTCCGTGGGGCGGCGGCAATAACGGCAATGAAACGACGACCGGGTATCATCTTGTCTGGTCGCGCGATCTATATCAGGTCGCGACTGCCGAGATGGCTTTGGGCGATAAAGCGGCGGCAATCCGTGCGCTTGAATATTTGTTCAAATATCAACAGCGTGAGGACGGCGCTTTTCCGCAAATTTCGTGGCTTGACGGACGGACGGTCGGTGATTCAATTCAACTCGACGAAATTTCATATCCGCTGATTCTTGCATATCAGCTTGGCAAAATCGATAAGATAACTTACGAAAAAAACATCAAAAAATCGGCTGATTACATCGCCCGAAACGGTCCGCGTTCGCAGCAGGAACGATGGGAAGAAGAAGCCGGATTTTCGCCTTCGACGATTGCGGCGGAAATTGCCGGACTTGTTTGCGCGGCGGAAATCGCTAAACTGAACGGCGACGAAAAATCAGCGAAATTATGGCTCGAAACCGCCGACAATTGGCAATCAAACATCGAGAACTGGACGGCGACGCGCACCGGAAAATACGGCGACGGCAATTATTATTTGCGGCTTTCGCAAAACGGCAAACCTGATTCGGGCGAAAAATTGGAACTTGGCAACGGCGCCGGAACATTCGACGAACGCGAAATCGTGGACGCGGGATTTTTGGAACTTGTGCGGCTCGGAGTTAAATCGCCAGACGACGCGCTGATTCAAAAATCGCTTGCAGTCGTTGACGAAGTTCTCAAAGTCAACACGCCGAACGGCGAGGCTTGGTATCGTTACAATCACGACGGTTACGGCGACACCTACGAAGGAAATCGCTGGAATTGGGACACGACCTGGCGCGGCAACGGGCATCTTTGGACGCTTCTCACGGGCGAGCGCGGACAGTTTGAATTAGCATTTTCGGAATTTCAAAGGAATAATCCAAATCAATCGTCAAAAATAACCAGAGGCGAACTTGGATTTTATTGGAAAATGAAAGCTATGCAAAGGCTTAATGCCATGCTCAATTTCGCCAATGATGGTTTGATGATTCCCGAACAAATCTGGGACAAACCCGAAATTCCGAAAAGAACAGATTACGGCTTTATTCCGCCGCTCAAATTCGGCGAAGGCAACGGTTCGGCGACGCCGCTCGCGTGGTCAATGGCGCAATTTATTCGGCTCGCAATCAATCTGCAAAACGGGCGAAATTTGGAAACGCCCGACGTTGTTTTCAACCGCTATGTAAAAAAGAAATAGTTTCCCAAATTATTTTTCGTCCTCAATTTTAATTCTTTTATTTCTCGTGATAAGATTTGCTACTTGCTTCTATAAGATATTCTGAAACAAGCAGAATTTTTTCTGCTTTAAATTAGCTTTTATGGATAAATTTATAATCAACGGCGGAAAACCGCTAAAAGGAAAGATCGAAATCAGCGGCGCGAAAAATTCCGCTTTGCCATGTCTGGCGGCGACGCTTTTATCGGCGGAAACCGTTATTTTACACAATGTTCCATATGTTAAAGATTTAATTACGCAGCGTCGTCTTTTGGAAGATTTGGGCGCCACCGTTCTCACACCCGAACTTCGCACGCATAAAGTTAAAGCCGCCAATATCGAAACTTTTGAAGCTCCGTATGAACTTGTCAAAACAATGCGGGCGAGCGTTTTGGCTTTAGGACCGCTGCTCGCGCGATTTGGTCAGGCAAAGGTCAGTTTGCCTGGCGGCTGTGCGATCGGAACGCGTCCGATTGATCTGCATCTGAAGGCTTTTGAGCAACTCGGCGCGACTGTTTCGCTCGAATCGGGCGATGTTGTCGCGCGGGCGCCGAAAGGACGTTTAATCGGCGCGGACGTTTCGTTTGAAAAAGTAACTGTTACGGGAACGGAAAATGTGATGATGGCGGCGGCTCTGGCAAGCGGCAAAACGACGATTCACAACGCCGCGCAAGAACCCGAAATCGAAGATTTAGCCGATCTTTTGAACAAGATGGGCGCCCGAATCAAGGGCGCGGGAACGCCCGTGATCGAAATCGAAGGCGTCGAAGCGTTGGGCGGCGCGGAACACACGATTATTCCCGACCGCATCGAAACCGGAACTTTTATCGTCGCGGCGGCAATTA
>JBDTZT010000118.1:0-8182 GCA_040005005.1 Actinomycetota bacterium | reverse complement strand
AAAGACTTTTCGGAAGTTGTCAAAAAAGCTAAGATAGACGTAGCGGTTTTGGCGGTTCCGGCGGAATATGCACAGGAAGTTTTGGAAAAAGTGACCGAAGCGGGAATCAAAGCCGTGATGAATTTTGCGCCGATTCCTTTGCGCGTCAGCGGTGACGTAAAATTAAAAACGGTTGATTTGACGATTTCACTCGAAAGTTTGTCGTATTTTTTGGCCAAGCCTAATCAAAACGGCAAAAATGTGAAACCAAATGCGCCGAAAGACCGAATTAAGAAATAGAAAAATTTCGCCGTTGGAATTTTTATCACTAATCGAGGCATTATAGAATCAAAGAGGTAGTTTTTTATGTGTATTAAATCGTTGATCAAAAGAATCGCTCCGTTTTTTCTGACTTTTGCGGTCGGACTTTTTATCGCCAGTTTCTTTGTTTCGGTCGCCGCGCCGAGCTTTCAATTTAGACGCGGTTTCAATCATCGTGAAATGGATCGTCAAATGAAGTTTGAAAACCAGCAATTACGCGATGAAAACGAACGTCTGAAAAATCGTTTGAACGAAATGGAGCGACGTGATTGGGTTCTCAATCCCGATATTGAAGTTCCGCCGCCGCCGGTTGCGCCGTCAATCCCGATGAAAACCATTCCGTATAAACCGCGTTAAGTTTCAAACGGCAGATATTTTTAACCACAGATTAACCGATGAAGATTTTCTTCGTTTGTGTTAATCTGTGGTTTAGTTTTTGGCGGAGGAAATAGAAAATGTGTTGTAATGCCTTTTGGAAAAAAGTTATCGTTTTTTGTTTGACTTTCGGGCTTGGAACTTTTGTTTCAAACGCTTTTATCTCAAAAGAGTTATCGTCTGAAAATCAAAAAACAGTGAACAATTCAGTTTCAAACGAAGTGAATTGTATTCCGATTGACAGCAGTTTGAAATATGAGAATTTAGCTGCCAAAGAGGAAAAAGATTTATTTGCAATTAATGAAACGCCGAAATCGGAAGTCAAAAAAACGGCAACCGATAAAAAAACTCTGAAGGACAATCAAGCAAAACAAAAAAATATCGCCGAATCAAAAGAGCAATTTTATAATCAGTCGAAAGATTCTGCCGAATATAAAGTTTTGCTTCATAAAGAACAATGTTTTGAAGCCCAGGAGCAAAAATAGATTTTTATGAGTTTTGACGATTTTTGGAAAAGATTTGTGTCGTTTGGTTTGACGCTTTTGCTCGGGTTGTTAAGCGTCACGATTTTGCAAAAGAAAAGCGCGGTGTTTGTAAATCCGCTACCGCTAAAATCAATTACCCAAGAAGAACCAACTACTAAATTAAAAAATTCAAGCGGCGGTGCAGCGCACGCGCCTTGCTACACAAATAAAGGCTTAAGATGTTTTCCGGAAAAGTCCCAGGAAGTTATGTCGTCGAACGCGACGGGCTTGAAAATTATTTCAAAACCGCGAGCTTTTTATCCTGATAAACTAATTTTTAATGAATCCAGATTAAAACAATACCAAGGAAAAAAAGTCGTTCTGCGCGTAACTTTTTTAGCCAATGGACAAATCGGCGCAATTTCAATAATTACAGATTTGCCCGAAGGTTTGACCGAACAAGCAATTGCGGCGGCTAGAAATATTAAATTTGAACCGGCAACGCGAGATGGCAAACCGATTTCAGTTACAAAATCGGTCGAATATACTTTTACGATTTATTAATTTTAGATGGACGAATCGAACGCGCGAAAACTTATTATCGAAGTCGGAAAATTGCTTTATGAACGAAGCTATGTTGTTTCGTCGGACGGCAATGTCAGCATTCGTCTCGACGAAAACCGCGTGCTGGCAACGCCGACAATGACCTGCAAGGGTCGGATGACGGAAGATTGTCTGGCGCTCACGGATTTGGACGGCAACCCGCTGAACGATCAAAAAGCATCATCGGAACTCGCGATGCACACTTTGATTTACAAAATGCGTCCCGACATCAAAGCCGTCTGCCACGCTCATCCGCCGCACGGAACGGCTTTTGCCGTCGCCGGATTGGCGATCGACGCGCCGATTCTTTCGGAAGTTATTTTAACTTTGGGCTGTGTTCCGCTGACCGCTTACGGAACGCCTTCGACCAACGAATTGACCGATTCGATGAAGCCTTTTGTCGAGCATCACAACGCGCTACTTATGGCAAATCACGGCGCAGTCGCTTACGGCGCGGATTTGTGGCAAGCGTTTGACCGGCTCGAAACTCTGGAACACACTGCGAAAATCGCGATTCTTGCCCGCGCCCTCGGCGGCGCGAACGATTTGCCGAAAGATGCGATCTCAAAACTTATCAACATCCGCGAAAAAGCCGGATACTTAACCGAAAAAGCGCGTTGTCAGGCTTGCGGATATTTGGACGATGCAGGAATTTCCTGCGAACACGGCGCGGTTTTAGATTCTACATTTCAAATTCCAAATTCCAACGGCGCAAAAATTTCTTTCACCCGTGAAGAACTTATCGAACTTTTAAGTCAGGTGGCAAACAGTCGAAATTAGCCAAATTCAAAACAAGATTGTATATTTATCACAACCGCCACCTGTAAAGTTTTTGGGATTTGCATTTTTTGCAGGGCATTGCGGGGCAAATCTCAAGAGGTTCGACTCCTCGTTTGCTGTTGGAAGCACCTACGACTGTTAATCGCTTAAACAATTGTCGGAGGAAAAACGGAAACGGCGTGAAGAACGCAAGCCGAAAAAGGTTTGCAAAATCAAGGATACCGATGCGGTTTTGATAAACTTCATCTCAATTGATTTTCCCCGGTTTCGGATGTTTCCGTTTTTCCGAAGACGCTTAATTTTTGATGTATCAAGTTAATCAAAATGAACAAAGAAAAAGATTTTGGCGCGTACGGTTTTCCGTTTCGCCAAGCGAAGTCGGTTATCTCTATCGAAAAAATCGTCTTGAGCAGAAACTTGACGCCGGAATTTATGATTATTTCGATTATCAAAAAGTTTTGCGCCTGGTAACTTTGCCGACGGCGAATCGAATCCAAAATATTATTAATCAAGAAGTTTTGACAAAAGATAATATCGCGCTGAGATTTTCGTTTTTCGTTGAATACAAAATCAGCGACACTGATAAATTTCTCGAAAAAACAGACGTTTTCGCCAATCCTTACAATATGTTCTTTCAAGCGGAACAGCTTATTCACAATCTTTCACAGGTTTATGTGCGAAAAATTATTGCGGAAATCGAAAGCGAAGAATTAAGCGAAAAGCGCAACGAGATTTTGACGGAAATTCCCGCCGAACTGCAGAAAGAATTAAACGATTACGGCATCGAAATCGTGCGGCTGTTAGTTAAAAATTTGACATTTCCGAAAACGATTCAAGATTTGTTTGCCAAACATCTTGAAGCAAAGATCAGAGCCAAAGCCGATCTCGAAAATGCGCGAACGCAAGTTGCCACCGCTCGCACTTTGAAAAATGCTTCGGAATTGATGAAAGGCGATGAAAATATCAAATTTGTGCAGCTGCTCGAAACGATTACGAAAATTGCCGAGAAAGGCAAGCATACATTCGTTATTGGCGATTTGGCGCAAAACGCTGTAAATTTAAAAAAAGATTAGTTTTACTAGAAACACACAGGAGAAAAAATCTAAATGCAAGAAGCATTGGGAATGGTCGAAACAAAAGGACTGGTGGCGACAATCGAGGCAGCGGACGCGATGGTCAAAGCAGCGAACGTCCAGCTTGTCGGTTACGAAAAGATCGGCGCGGGATTTGTGACGGCAATCGTCCGCGGCGATGTCGCGGCGGTCAAAGCGGCGACTGACGCCGGTGCGGCGGCAGCGCGGCGGGTTGGCGAACTTGTGGGCGTACACGTCATTCCGCGTCCGCATTCGAGCGTTGATGAAACTTTGCCGATTGTAATGAAATAGAAGCCGGAAGACAGAAGTCAGAAGACGGAATTTTGATTTTCTACTGACTACTGACTGCTGACTGCTGACTACTTAAAATGATAATTGCACGAATTTTAGGCACCGTCGTTGCTTCGCAGAAAGACGAACGCTTGCAAGGCAAAAAACTTCTGATCGTCAAACCGATAAATCTCGACGGCACCGACCAGAGCGGTTATGTTGTCGCGGTTGATACGGTCGGGGCAGGTTTTCATGAGAAAGTTCTGGTTGTTGCAGGTTCGTCGGCGCGTTTGGCGGAAGGAAATAAAGATTGTCCGGTTGATGCAGCAATTATCGGCGTGATTGATTCTTACGAATTTTCAACAGCTGTGGAAACGAAATGAGCTATACGGATTTCAATATTTCAAAGGTCGAAGAAATACTCAATATTGAAGTTATCAGGCAAAAACTTGATTGGCAATTAGATGTCATAACGCCTTCGGAATGGCTCTTAAAAAGCCTGGAAAAAGGCGAAAAAAATGCTTTTGTTAGTGAAAAGGCACGCTCCGAATTTATTGTTACGCCAGTTTTACTTGCTACTCAAGAATTACTTGATGACCGCTTGCAGATTTTTTCGGGGCAGACTTTGAATGTTGATGCCAATCTTGGTTTGACGGGCGAATGTGATTTTATTCTTTCAAAAACCAAACCAACACCTATTTTAAAATCGCCGATAGTGTCGCTCGTTGAAGCTAAGAAAAATGATATTGACCTTGGTTTGGGACAATGTATAGCCCAAATGTTTGCCGCCAGAATTTTTAATAAGCAAAGTGGGAATAATCTTCAAACTATTTTTGGTTGTGTTACAACGGGCGAAGATTGGCAATTTTTGAAACTTGAAAATAATTTGGCAATCGTTGACAACGAAAGATTTTATATTTCTGAAATCGGCAAAATTCTGGGTGTTTTTAAAGCAATTTTTGATTTTTACAAAGACTAAATGCAATTGGCGCGTGTTATCGGAAATGTCGTTTCGACAATCAAAAATGAATCGCTTCAGGCGAAAAAGTTGATGATTGTACAGACTCTGGATGCCGATTTACAGCCGAAAGGAAAACCAATGATTGCATTGGACGCGGTTGGCGCAGGTGTCGGCGAACTTGTTTTTTGGTGTCGCGGCAAAGAGGCGAGTTTTCCGTTCAAACGCGACGATACGCCGACCGATTGCACGATTGTCGGGATTGTTGACTCGGATTCGCATGTCTATAACCCAAAAAGTTAAATTGAATTGGCAAATTGCGGTAAAGTGATTTTGAAATTTTACGATGCTGGCAAAAAATGTTTCAAGCCTCGTCAAACGGGAAACAGATTTTTTACTTTGGAGATTAACGAATGGTAAAAATAAATGAACCCGGAAGCGGACATGGAAATATGACTTCTCCGCTTGGCAACCGTCATTGGGAATACTCTGATGCAAAAGCTTTACGGATGTTGAAACAGGCATTATTTATTCTGACAAACAATGTTAAGGGAATGAAACCGTGTAATGCGTGTTTCAAGAAATTACCCGGCGGCAAGACTTTTGATGAAATTTTAGCGGACGATACGGTTTGGATAAATTATGAGCCGCGCACAGACCGCGGCTGGTATGGAATAACAATCAGTGTCAGCGGCAAAGATGTCAGTATTTCGCAGAGCGCATTTAATAAAGGTCGTTGGTGGGTTGCCGGAACATTAGTCCATGAATTGGCGCACGTCAACGGCGCGTCCGCGACCACCGGCGATGCTGATAAAACATTGCTTTGCTGCGGGTTAAAAAACGCGTATGAAGGCGCAATCGGAATGAATCAATCCGGCACCGACGGTGAAGATTCAATGGTGGCTTAAAAATATGAAAATCAATGGTTTTTCAAAATTGCTTTTCGTCGCGTTATTAGTTTTGACAGGAACTATTTCAGCCTTGCCGTGTCGGTGTGTTTCGGCATCTTTAAACACCTATTATCGTTGGGCTGATGCGGTTGTCACGGCTCGGGTTTTATCGGTTTCAACCAATAGCGAACAGAATACGACCGCAAAACTGGAAATTTCGGATATTTGGAAGAAATCTTTACCGAAGCAGATTGAAGTTATTACGGGAAGCACCTGTGCCTATAATTTGCAGGTTGACGAAAATCATCTTTTATATTTAAGAACGGCGCCTTCCGGGCAATTTGCAACAATGAAATGTCAGGGAAATTTGCCGCTTGATAAAGCTCAAAAATCTCAAAATTGGCTTAAGAGATACGGAAAAAAAAGCCGTGTTGAGGTATCTTCAATCATCTCGCCGGATTTTTTTGAAGATAATTTAGTTGATTCTCTTTTTGGAAATAATGACGGATTCTCAGAGTCGGAGATTTTCGATTAAGGTATGTTACTGGCACGGGTTATCGGAAACGTCGTGGCGACGCAGAAAAATCAGCGATACGAAGGTGCGCGGATTATGCTCTGCCGGCAAATCACGCCCGAAGGCGAAGATATGGATTACACATGTCTCGCGCTCGATTCGGTTTCGGCCGGCGAAGGGGATGTTGTTTTGATCGTTCAGGAAGGCTTGTCAGCTTCGACGGCAGCAACCGGAAAAGCCGGCGCGGCGATTGATTCGGCAATCGTCGGCGTGGTTGATTATATTGATTTACTGCCAAAAGAAAGTAATTAACAGGATGGACAGGATATTGAGGATTAAATCAAATGTTTTAATTAATCCGGTAAATCCTGTCTATCTTGTTTGAATTTTATGCCAGATGAAAAAACTCAAAATTTAGCCGCCAAAATCGCCCGGCTTTTACAGGAAAATAAAGAGGGAAGCGATGATGATTTTCTGCGTTCGAGCCTCGAAAAAATCAATCAAAGATTAGACAAAATCGAATTGCAAATTACTCTTCAAAATTCGCAATCCGTAATCCAAAATCCCAAATCGTATCACGCC
Source organism: Actinomycetota bacterium (assembly GCA_040005005.1). Lineage (GTDB taxonomy): Bacteria > Acidobacteriota > Blastocatellia > Pyrinomonadales > Pyrinomonadaceae > JAFDVJ01. The sequence continues at coordinate 1,352 of JBDTZT010000118.1, read as the reverse complement.
AGTCAGGAAAAATTTATCGGTCTTGAAGAACTCGCCGACGAAATAATTGCCAATTTACAAAATGAAAAAGCTTGCCCGTATGAACCGGCGGGCAAGCCTTGCGACCATTGCGCGATGTGCAGCTCGCGCGGTTTTTAGTTGGTTATTTTGTGCTATTTGTTGCTGTATTTGTTGCAGGCACAGTGGGCGGAGTTTGTCTGCGCATCGAATTTGGATCAGGCAATTCGGGTGCTTGTTTTGAAGCCGGATCGGCTTGGAAAAAAGGTTCTTCCTTAAAACCCATCAAACTCGCGGTTAAAACCGTCGGGAACGAATTGCGCGTTGTATTATAATCTTGAACCGCCTGGTTATAATCAATCCGGGCAACATTGATTCGGTTTTCCGTTCCCGAAAGTTCAGTTTGAACATTCAAAAAAGCCTCACTCGAACGCAGTTGCGGATAATTTTCCTGTAAACTCAAAAGTCTGCCGATTGTTCCGCCGAAACTATTGTTTGCTTCCAAAACGGCTTGCTTTTGCTCCGGCGTTTTATCACCGCCCGAGCCTTGCGGTTGGGCTTGTGACGCATTAATCAGTTTGGAACGCGCGTCGGCAATTTGTCCGAAAACTTCTTGTTCCTGAACGCCGAGCGTCTGCGCGGTTTTGACCAAATTCGGAATTAAATCGGCCCGCCGCTGCAGAGAACTTTCGACATTTGCCCATTTTCCTTTGACGTTTTGCTGTTTTGCCGTTAAATCGTTGTAACTGCAACCTGACAACCCGAATGCAAAAAACAACGCGATTGTTAATAAAATTGCTCTTTTCATATCTTTTCTCCTTGTTTTAAACCCTTATTGTAACAAATTACGATTTTTTTAGCTTATCAACCGCCGCGATGACGGTTTCAATCTGTTCCATATATTCTGCGAAAAGCTGATTGGCGGAAACTTCCGTGAGTTTTTCCGCCAAATTATTTTCACGAATATTAAAAATCTTTTCAAACGGTTTTCCGTCTAACTTCAAATGTTGCGCCGTTAAAGCAACGATTTTGTGTTTTGTGACGGGCGGCTCAAGGTCGTGAATCAAAAGCACGGCGCGAAAAAGCGACGCAAAGCTCGAAAGACTTTCCGCCATCAAATTCAGTAAACTCGCGACCGAGACGGAAGCGGGAATGTAAGCGCGGCGCAGGCGAATTAACTTGCTCCGCAATTCGTATTCGGTTTGATGCCGCAAAAATTCGTCGGAAATATCGATATTTGCCAAAACGTCCGCACCGTATAAAACTTTGCGGGCGTGTTCCATATTATGAAACTCAATCGGGAAAACGTCCGATGCGGTTTGCAGTTCTTCAACCGTGAAATAAACGGGAACGTG
>JBDTZT010000117.1:0-8247 GCA_040005005.1 Actinomycetota bacterium | reverse complement strand
ATAATCTGGCTGGCCCGGTGCCATAGCAATCCCTTGGCGGTCAAAACCTGCGCCTCGAAATCCGAATTCTCCAGCACGGCGATGATTTGACCTTTCAAAACCTGTGCACCTTCTTCGACCAAAACCTGTTTGAGCTTGCCCGAAATTTCCGCGCCGACCTCGATTTCCTCCGAAATCGGTTCGACCACGCCCGGCGCTACGACCAAATTGGCTGCTGATTTCTTTTGGTTTGTTTCCTCTTTTTCCGCCAGAACCTTTTGCTCAATCTGCGCCGGACGAAGCCAAAAGAAATAGCCGAGCGAAAACGCTGTTAATAAAAATGCGATTGACGATAAAATTAAAGTCCTTCTCATACAAAATTGCTCCTAAATCTCAATTTGCGAAAGCCGAAACCGGTAAACCGACGGCAAACCCGTTCACCAAATCGTTCTCTACGTCGCCGTGTGTCGCTGTCTCCGCGTCGCCCGATATTCGTCCGTCTTCGATTTTTACGATGCGGTCAGCGTAATCGAAAATCCGGTTGTCGTGCGTGACGACGACGACGGCGCGATTTTTTTCGTGGGCGAGTTCCTGCAGCAAATCCATAATCAATTTGCCCGAAGTCGAATCAAGCGCGGCGGTTGGTTCATCGGCTAAAATAATATTCGGTTCGCCTGCGAGTGCCCGCGCAATCGCGACGCGCTGTTTTTGTCCGCCCGAAAGATCCGCCGGATAGGTTTTCAATTTTTCGCCAAGCCCGACTCTTTCAAGTAGCTGCGCCGCTTTTTTTTTGCCTGCACTTCCGCGCACGCCTTTCAAATCGAGCGCGATTTCGACGTTTTCGGCGGCGGTCAGCGCGGGGAAAAGATTAAAACCCTGAGAGATGAAGCCGATATTTTCGAGCCGCACTTTTTGCAGTTTGCTCTGCGGCAAACCGATTGTTTCTTTTCCCTGAATTTTGCAGCTGCCAGCCGTCGCCGACAAAATACAGCCGATAATCGAAATCAGCGTGGTTTTGCCCGAACCGCTCGCGCCGAGCAGAAGCAAAAGCTCACTTTCATCCACTTTCAAATCAACGCTTTTGAGCGCGTGAACTGACGTTTCGCCCGCGCCGTAAGTTTTTACCAGATTTTTAACTTCAATTGCCGTTTTCATAATTTCTCCACAGATCGTCAATTTCGATAACGCTCCAGCCAAAACGCGATTCCCGAAAATCCGAAGTAGAAAACCAAGGCTGTAATTGAAAACGAACCGGTTGTTTCGGGCGCCGGACCAAAAAGTGCGTAAAGTTGAGCAATCATCAGGAAAATCACGAAAATTAACATTCCATAACGTCCGCTCGCCGAAGCGGCTTTGGTCGAACGCAAATAAAGCCAAAGTCCGCCACCGAGCAGTAATAGTTCAAGCGGAAACGCGATTTGCGGCAGATTCCATAAACCGAAACCCATTTTGTAGGTATCGTCATAGAGCGAAAGGTCCGGCGTGTGAACAATTAAATCTAAAATCCAATGCGAGAAAATAGCAAAACCAACGAGCAATGCCGCCGCCACCGGACGCGTCGGATTTCCGCGCCGCCAAAAAAAATAAAGTCCAAACGCCAATACCGACCAGCCAAGTGCGCCGATCAAACTATGCGTGTATGGCATAAAATAAAGGTCAAGGTCATTTGATTTGGTAAAATTCGGAATAATCCGCACTTTTTCAATGTCGAAAATCACGAAGGTCGCCCACAAAATATCGACGAATTGAACGGCGAGAAACAAAACCCAAAGCGGTATCGTTTTCTCTAAACTTTTTGCCAAAAAACTCACACTGTAATGCCCGACAAACATCTGTAAATTCTCCTTTTTAACCTTTGAAAACCATTGCGGGATCAATCCGCGTTACTTTATTTATTGAAACGACCGATGCGCTGATGCACATCAGAAGCGTCAAAACAAACAATCCGCCGATTAATTCTTTCGGGAGAATTATCGCCGTCGTGCCTTGCAGGGAAAGGTAGGAAACAAACAGTGCGACGCTCATCCCGACCGCGTAGCCAATCAAACCGCTCAAAAAAGCCTGTGTGATAATCACGCGGTAAAGATAAAAATTGCTTGCGCCCATCGCTTTCAGCGTTCCGTATTCGCGGATGTGATCAACCGTTGCGGAATAAATCGTCTGCGCGACGACGACCACGCCGACCAGCAGACCGAGAAAAGCCGCGATCAAAACCGTAATCCCTGCGCCGGTCCCGAACATCCAATAATTGCGTTGTTTTTCCGTCCATTCAGCCCGCGTGTAAACGTCAACATTAGCAACAGAAATTTTCAGTTCTTGTTTAAGTTGCTGCAGATCAACGCCTTGCTTGGCCTTGACGACCAGATAAAGCGTCTGGTCTTCGCCGATGCCGAAATAGTTCTGCGCGTTTTTGAACGACGTGAAAACCGGCGGCGAGGTTGTAAACGAGCGAATTCCGCGCGTGAATCCGACGACGCGCGCGCGAAAACCGCGAATTTCAACCGTTTGCCCGATTCTGGTGACGCCGAGTTTTTCTTTGTAAAGCTCTTCGATCATCACCGCGTCGGGCTGATTCAAATCGGCTAGATTGCCTTTCGTGATATTCCACGGCGCGCCCATTCCGCCATTTAAATCGAAACCGACGAGTAAAATTCCGGTGTCCGCGCCGTCCGGCTTTTTCCAGGTTGAAAACTGCACGATTTGCTTTTCGGCGCGTTCGACATTCGGCGATTTGAGAACCTGATAAAGTTTTCGTTCGGAAAACGGTACGCCGTCTTCGGCATGCGTCACGTTTTGCGAAGTGATCCACAGATCGGCGCTCGAAAAGTAAAGAATGTCGGAAGTTGCCCGTTGAAAACCGACGAAAAGACCAAGCTGAATCGAACTCAGCACAACCGAGAAAATAATGCCGACGAGCGTCACGCCTAAGCGAACTTTATCGTGAAACAGATTTTTTAATGCGAGCGAAGCCATTCTTTATTCCTCAACTTATGCAGCAAACCCGTTTTGCCGATACCAATTGACTTCATCACGCAAAGTTTCGGAAAGCGGTCTGAATTTTGCGCCCAATTCGCGTTTCGCTTTGGTTGAATCAACCGTCAGGCGCGCCTGCAGAGTTTTGATACCGTTTTTTGAAATCATCGCCGGTTTACCCGTTAAACGGCTGAAAAGATCAGAAAAGGTGGCGAGCATCAAAATCGCGAAATTCGGAATTTTCAACTTTAATTTTGGAAGTCCGGAAACTTCGGCGAGATTTCCGATGATTTCTTCCATCGTATAAAATTCGCCGCCGACGATATATTTTTCGCCCGCTTTGCCCAATTCAACTGCCTCGATCATTGCCTGCGCGACATCTTTGGCATCAACTGTTGAGGTTCCGCCGTCGAAAGTGCCGGGAAGTTTGCCGTTTAAGAAATCCAAAATAATCTGCCCGCTTGAAGTCGGAGCCGCGTCGCCGCTGCCGAACATCCAACCCGGCAAAATTTGCACCACCGGCAATTCGTGTATTTTTGTAAATTCGGCAACGGCTTGGTCGGCTAAAACTTTGCTTTTGAAGTAGAGATTTTCAGTCGCAAACGCGCTCGGCGGAGTATTTTCATCGCCCGCAGAGCCGTCGGGTTTCATTCCGATTGTTCCCGAAGAACTGACATAGACCGCTTTTTTTACGCCTCGTTTTTCGGCTTCTTCGAGAATCCTGAGCGAGCCTTTGATGTTTATGTTTTCCAGTTTTTTCCAGTGGTCCTCGTTTTTCTGGTAATACTCGCGGAAATAAGCGGCAGTGTGAAAAAGCACATCGCAACTTTGAATTTCAGCCGCAAAGACTTCGACCTTTTCCATATCACCGACCACATATTCAATCGGCAAACCGCCGAAAAGTTTCTTTGCTTTTTCTGGTGAACGCACCAAAGCCTTGACTTGATGACCTTGTTCATGCAAAAGCCGCACCAAATTGTTTCCCAAAAGCCCCGTCGAACCTGTTACAAATGCTTTCATTCTTCCTTTTTTCTCCTCGTTTTTTGTTACTGATTTGCGCACTTAACGTGTAACATTGAATTAACGCTGTTAAGCCATCAAGCAAAAAAATTTAGGTTTGCAAACCCTTAATCGTCGTGCTGATAACCTTGTCAATCAGCACATCTTTGTCTACAAACGGAAAATCCTTGTGACTGATCAAAAGTGCAGTGACGCCGTGAATCGCCGCCCAGATCGTTTGACTGATGGCGGCCACATCGCCTTTTTCGATTTGTCCTTTTTCCATACTTCCGGTAACTTGCCGGACAATATATTCAAAGGCTTTTTGCCCGCTTGAACCTTCATACGGATGAAGTTCTTTGCCCAAAAAATCCATAATCGGCGTGATCAGAGTCACTTCGTAATGATTCGGATATTTCAAACCGAACTCGATATATGCCCGCATTCCTTTTTGCAAACAGTTAATCGGCTCATCGGAACCTTTCGCTTCAATCATCGAAACTGTTTCAATCAATTTCCCGAAGGTCTCTTCGCAGATTTGATTGAGCAAATCGATTTTGTCTTTGAAATACAAGTAAATAGTCGTCGGGCTGTATTCAATTTTGTCGGCAATTTTCCGCATCGAAACATTGGCATAGCCTTCCTTGGCAAAAAGCTCGCTTGCCGCGTCCAGGATGTCCTGTCGCAGATTTTCTTTTTCTCGGTCTCGCCGTTCTTTTACGCCCATTTGCTTAACAAGTATTTTTCACTTAACAGCGTTAAGTGTAGTTAATCAAAAAAGGCTTTGTCAATCATTATTTTGAAAAAAATCTCAACAAAGCCTTAAAAAAAATAATTTTTACTGAATGAACTCAAAATTGAACTTGTCGCCGCCGTGAACTTACGTTTCAAACCGCCGAACAAGCGCAATAATTCATTATATTTCCTTCAATAAGGCTGCATCTTTTTTCAAAGCAAGCCACGTCCAAATTGCTGACAACAAATCAATCAAACCAAACAACAACAATGCTTTCGGGGCTGAAACCAAGAGAACGAAAGAGGTAAAGTAAAAAATAACCGCGATGCGACCCCAAACCGTCCAACGAATAAAATTTGTCAATTCATTTCGCGCCGACAAAACATAATAGAAACTCAGGCAAAGCATAAACATTCCGTTTATTCTTATCCAAACCTCGTTTGTCGGCGGCACTCCGAAAAACTGCAAAATCAGATTTGGGACGAACAATAAACTAAAACCCAATCCGCACAGATAAATTCCGAAAACGAACAAACTTTTAGCTGCTCGACTCATACCTACAAACATCAGTTTTTACCAAACAGCGAACTTGTCGCCGCCGTGAATTTGCGTTTCAAACCGCCGAACAGTCGTGCCATTAAATCGTTGGCACGGCGGAAAAATTTGAATTCGCTCAAATCGTCAAAGATCGAATAAAACACGGGAACGGCCAACAACGTCAGAAGCAAACAGAGCGATTGACCGCCGACGACGAGAACACCGATCGAACGGTTTGTTCCGGCGCCCGCGCCCGTTGCCAGAACAAGCGGGATCATCCCCGCGACGAGCGCGATGGTCGTCATCAAAATCGGTCGCAGACGGTCGCGGTTGGCTTGGATGATCGCGTCGTAACGGCTCATTCCGCGCTCACGCAAGCCGTTGGTGTGGTCAATCTGCAAAATCGCATTTTTCTTGACGACGCCGAACAAAAGCAATAAACCCAAACCCGAAAAGATATTGACGGTTTGTCCTGTCGCCAGCAGACTGACGATACCGAACGGAATTGAGAGCGGCAAGGTAAGTAAAATAGTGACCGGGTGAATAAACGATTCAAACTGCGCCGCCAGCACGATATACATAAAGATAAACGACAGCGAAATCGCTAAAGCAAAGTAAACCAGCGTTTTGCCGAGTTCTTTCGACTGCCCGACGTAGCCGACTTTGTAGTCTGCGGGCAGATTTAATTCTTTTACAAAACCGCTGTCTCTATCTCCAATTGCCGCCGTAATTTTCGTTGCTGAACCGCCCGGTTTGGTGTTTGCCAAAAGCGTCACTTGCCGTTGACGATTGGTGCGGTCAACCGAACTCGGTCCCGTCCCTGCTTTGACTTTGACTAGCCGGTCAAGCGTCACCCAGCCGACTTTTGACGACGGCACGATGAGTCGGTTCAAGCCTTCGACACTGCCGCGAAAATTATTAATGGCGCGGACCCGAACTTCGTATTGATCTTTGCCTTCGTTAAAGGTAGTCGCTTCCTGTCCGGCGACAAGCGTGTTTAAGGCTTGCGAAATGTCGCCGACGCGGACGCCCAAATCTGCCGCCGTATCGCGATCAACTTCAAGTTGAACTTCGGGTTTGCCGCTAATTAAAGTCGAGTCAACATCAACCGCATCGGGAATTCCCTTCATTTTTTCGAGCAGTTTGGTTGAATATTCTTCGAGTTTTTTCAGATCGGGTCCCGAAATCATAAACTGCACATTGGCGTTGCGAAAGCCGCCGCCCGAAAATGCCTGCACGGGCTGCACGCCGGTCCGCAATTCGGGCGGAAAATTTTTCAGCACTTCGCGGGTCGCCACCATCAATTCTTCCTGTGATCTGGCGCGGTTTTTGATTTCCGAAAGTTTGACGAAAATCGTTCCGTTATTGACGACTTGCTGTTGTCCGCCGCCAATCGTCGTCAGCGTATCGGTGACACCATCGATTTTGCGGATGTCGGTGGCGATGCGCTCAAACAAAACAGAAGTTGCCTGAATACTGCTGCCTTCGGGTGCCCGAATCGAAACTTCAAACTGCGATTGATCGTCAACCGGCAAAAAGTTTTTACCGACGAACATAAAGAGCGGAATAATGCTCACAAAGACGAGCACGCACAACAGAACGATCAACCAGCGATGCGCCATTGAAAATTTCAAAAGCCAGGTATAGGTGCCGTCAATATAGCGATAAAAGCCAGAATCTTTTGAAGATTGGTTTTTGGTCTTCGGTTTCGGATTTTCGACCATCCCGTCGCCATGAATTTCTGTGCGGGGGTCGGTTTCTGCTTCTTTTTTTGCTTCTTTCGGCTTTTTAATGAGCCGGGCCGCGAGCATTGGCGTTAAGGTGAACGAAACGAGCAGCGAAACACCGATCGCAAACGAAGCCGTCAAACCGAACGATGACATAAACCTGCCGACGATGCCCTGCATAAAGCCGATCGGCACAAAAACCGCCATTAAGCTGAGCGTCGTCGCCAGCACCGCGAGACCGATTTCGCGTGTTCCTTCAATCGCCGCTTGAAACGGATCCATTCCTTTTTCTTCGACGAAGCGGTAAATATTTTCCAGCACGACAATTGCATCGTCAATGACGATTCCGACCATCAAAGTCAGCGAAAGCATCGTGATTTGATTGAGCGTGTAATTCATCGCATACATCAGCGCAAACGTCGAAATAAGCGAAGTTGGAATCGCCAACGCCGCGATAAATGTTGTGCGGAAATTCCACAAAAAGAGAAACACGACGACCGCCGCGAGCAATCCGCCGATCAGAAGATGTTCTTCGATGGCGCGTAGCGAATTTTCAATAAAAATCGAGTTGTCGCCGATCACCCGCATCTGATAATTCTTTGGCAGAGTGGTCTCGATTTCTTTCAACCGATCTTTCAGTTCACGCGCCACGGCAACCGTATTTTGTCCCGATTGTTTTGAAACGATCAGCGTGACGGCCGGCTGTCCGTTCAAACGGGCTTCGGTGCGAAGTTCTTCCGCGCCGTCTTCCGTATAGCCCAAATCTTTGACTTTGACCTGATAATTTCCGCGGGTGGCGACGACAACTTCGTTAAATTCTTCAGGTTTCTGGATTTTCCCAAGTGTGCGAATACTTGTTTCGGTCTGTCCTTCGTCAAGCCGTCCGCTCGGAAATTCTACGTTTTGAATTTTCAGCGCGTTTGAGATTTCGGCAGCCGAGACGTTATAGGAACGCATTTTGTCAGGGTCAACCCAGACGTTGATTTGGCGTTCACGTCCGCCGACGATTGAAACCTGGCCAACACCATTGATTGATTCAATGCGCTCTTTGATTTGATGCTTTGCAACTTCTGTGACATCTCTTAAGGAAGTCGGCGCGGAAACGACAATCCGCAAAACGGGCGCAGCATCCGTATCGAGTTTCTGGACAGTAGGTTGTTCGGCTGTGTCAGGCAGATTCGGAATCACGGTCTGCACGCGATTTTCAACTTCCTGCGCGGCGACATTGACATCTTTTTCAAGCAAAAATTGAACAAAAACCTGCGAAACACCTTCGAGCGAAGTCGAACGCAGCTC
>JBDTZT010000116.1:0-8259 GCA_040005005.1 Actinomycetota bacterium | reverse complement strand
TCTTAAGCCATCGGTTGATTTTTTGAATGAGCTGAATTTTTCGGTCTTTAGAAAGGCAAAAGTAAAAAAGTAATAAGTTGAATAACTGAAAAAGCCGTTTGAGGAAAATTCGACGGCTTTTTGGCTTTTACCCTTTTAGGCTTTTTCACCTATAATTTTTATATGCTGAATTTTGCAATCGAAACGGCGCGCGAAGCCGGACAAATCCTGCTCGAAAAATTCGGGCGGAAGATAAATATTTCCAAAAAAGGCGACATCAATCTCGTCACGGAAGCCGATCTGGCTTCGGAAAAACACATCATCGAACGCGTCAAAAGTTATTATCCGAAACACGCGATTCTGGCGGAAGAATCGGGCGATGCGGTGCTGCTTGACGGCGTCAACACCTGGAAATGGATCATTGATCCGCTCGACGGCACGACGAATTTCGCGCACGGTTATCCGTGTTTTTGCGTCACGCTGGCCCTCGAACACGACGGCGAAATCGTTATCGGAGTGACGTTTGACCCGACGCGCAACGAACTATTTGCAGCGGAAAAAGGGAAAGGTGCGACGCTTAACGGCAAGCCGATTCGCGTTTCCGACACCGAACACTTGAGCGAATCGCTCATCGTCACCGGCTTTCCATATGACTTCAAACAAAAAGAAAATTTTGCGCGGCATTTGACGGATTTTCTGATTTATTCACGCGGCGTGCGGCGCGACGGTTCGGCGGCGATTGATATGGCTTACGTCGCTTGCGGGCGTTTTGACGGATTTTGGGAAGAAGGCTTGAATCCGTGGGATGTTGCCGCCGGATTTCTTTTAATCGAAGAAGCGGGCGGACAGGTGACGTATTATAACGGCGCGAAATTTGATGTTTACACGCCGCCGATCTGCGGTTCAAACGGCTTGATTCACGGCGAAATGCTCGAAGTTCTTCGCTAGTTCCAAGTCCTATTTCAATAAAACTTGGGCTTGGACTTATTTACGGAACAAAAGCCGATGGCACCGACAAATCGCCGGTTTGACCGAAGTTCGTCGAGCCGACCGTCGCGTTCGAACTTCGCAGCCAGAACCAATCGTGCGAGCCTGGACGAAAAATTCCGACATCGGTTTTACCGTCGCCGTCGTAATCGCCGAGCATCGGAATGTCGGCCGGCAATCCCCATGAAACGTATAAAGCCGTCGAATCCGAGCTTTTCAAAATATAAAAATCAGGCTGATTCGGGTCGGTCGTCCCGCGGAAAACACACGGGTCAGTTTTGCCGTCGCCATCGTAATCGGCGGCGCACGGCCGGTCGGTGGCAATCCCGAACGGAAATGCCGTATAAGAACTCGTTGCGCTCATAAAAAGATGCCAAACGCCGTCTTGCGGACGATAAACGGCGAGATCTCCCATTCCGTCACCGTCGAAATCCCCCAAAAGCGGCTTGTCGCCGTTTTGCCCGAACGCCTGCGCGAAGAATTGGTTGCCGAGACTTCTTAATTCATACCAAACGCCATCAGACGGTCGCCAAACGGCAATGTCGGCTCGTCCGTCACCGTCGAAATCGTTGGGCACCGGAATATCGCCGGGCAACCCGAATTGAGTCGTGGTTACAGTGCCCGTTGCACTGTTCAAAATCCACCAAACACCATTGCGGTATATTGCGAGATCCGTTTTGTTGTCGCCGTCGTAATCGGCGGGTGTGAGCTTGTCGCCGGAAAGTCCCCATTGAGCTGAAAAAATCGCGTTATTGCCGGTCAGGGTCGCATTCCAGGTGCCGTTTGACGGGCGAAATGACGAAACTTCGCTGCGACCGTCGCCGTCAAAATCAAACTGGGCGCGATTGACCCGCGTAATGACAATATCGTTGCCGTCGCCGCCGCGATAAGTTATGCGGAAAGCCGAATTTAACGCGCCGCCGAAAACTGCGCCTTCGGGCGCGTTGAGAAACGTTCCGTTGATAGCATCCGCGCCGTCATTTTTCAAAATCGTGAACGAATCGCCGAGCGCCGGACGAAAACCGCTCCACGGAATCGGTGCCAGCCGCGCGTTGTTCAAGGTCACAGTTCCCGTCACATTTAATTGGTCGTGTCCGTTTGCGCCCGCCGTCGTGCCGCCGATTTTGCAGGCATAATTTCCGTTCGCCGTAAAAGTCAGATTTCCGGTGTTCAAAATGCCGGTCGGCGAAGTCAAAGTTCCCGCGCTGATTGCGCCCTGCGTGACGTTGACCAGGCCGACCGTTCCCGTTCCGCCGAAACCGCTGAGTCCGAGCGTTCCGCCGGTCACATTCGGATTATTGACCGTTACCGCGCTGTTCGGAATATTCGCGTCAACCACAAAAATTCCATTGTTGACGGTGATCGCGCCGCTGTAACCGTTTGCCGTCGCAATCAGCGACGCGCCCGCGCCGTTTTGGATAATTCCGCCGGAACCTGAAATTAAGCCGATCCCGAAACTTCCCACGCCGTCGAATGTCACGCCCGCGCCGCTCACCGAAAGAATGGCCAATGTCGTCAGCGAGCCTTGCGATGCGTTAAAAGTTTGTCCGCCGCTGAGCGAGATTGCCGTGTTTATTGCCTGCGTCCCGCTGTTGACCGTCAGACTGTTGGCAATTCGCAATGGATTTCCGCCAATCGTATAACTGCCGTCAATCGTGATCGAATTGAAATTGGTGAAAAGAAAAAAATTGTTATTCGTCGTAAATTGGGTTGCGGTTGCGGGAAAAACCAAATCGTCGTTGGCGACCGGCGCAATGTCGCTTGCCCAATTTGCGGCGGTCTGCCAGTTATTGTCCGCACCTCCGCCGTCCCAGGTTTTAATGGCGGAAAAAGCGTGTGACGAAAAAAGAAGAATCAAAAAAGAAAGCGCCAACAGAATTTTTTTCATAACTTTTTATTAAATATTTACCGGTTTTTTAGCAATGTATCACAGAAAATATTTACTCAATAATCAAAATTAGAAATATTCAAAATAGCTTTCGGCTTTCGGTGTTGTTTGCCGTTGTGATAACCTTTGATTTCGTAATTTTAATTTATACAGTAATCATAAAAAAATATAATGTCTTGGTTTCGCAGGGATAAGCCGAAAATTGAAGAACAGCAAAAAGATGAAGAACGCAAAGTTCTGACCGAAGGAGTTTTCGTCAAATGTCCGGAATGTGACAACGCGCTTTACAAACGCGAATTGACCGAATCGCTGCATGTTTGCACGCATTGCACCTATCATTTTCGGATGGGGGCGCGTGAACGGCTCGACACGTTGTTTGACGATGGCCGCTACGAAAAACTCGATGAGGAAATTACGTCGGCTGACCCGCTCAATTTTGTTGATACAAAACCATATATAGAGCGCATCGAAGCCGCCAAAAAATCGTCCGGCTTGCCCGAAGCGATAGTTTCCGGTAAAGGAATGGTCGGCGGACATCTGGCTTATGCCGGCGCGATGGATATGTCGTTTATCGGCGGTTCGATGGGTTCGGCCGTCGGCGAAAAAATCACGCGGCTGATCGAAAGAGCCTTGGAAACACGCGGCGCGGTGATAATTTTTTCGGCTTCGGGCGGCGCGCGAATGCAGGAAGGAACTTATAGTTTGATGCAGATGGCGAAAATTTCCGGCGCGCTTGCCCTGCTTCACGATGCTCAATTGCCGTTCATTTCGGTTTTGACCGACCCGACCACCGGCGGAGTAACCGCGAGTTTTGCCATGCTCGGCGACGTGAATCTGGCCGAACCGAAAGCCTTGATCGGTTTTGCCGGTCCCCGCGTTATCGAACAAACGATTCGCCAAAAATTGCCGAAAGGCTTTCAGCGAAGCGAGTTTCTGCTCGAACACGGAATGGTTGATATGGTCGTTGACCGCCGCGAAATGCGGACGACGTTGATTCGAATGCTCAATTTTATGATGAATCCGGCAATTAAGATTTAAAAGATGCTGAATGAAGTTTTGCTGAATATTTACAAACGGGATTTGCAAAAATTAAGAGCCGAAATAAATCTCTACCAAGACGAAGATGATTTATGGAAAACTAACGGGCAAATCGCAAATTCGGGCGGAAATCTTTGTCTGCATTTGATTGGCAATTTAAAACATTATCTCGGCGCAAATCTTGGCGGCACGAATTTTATCCGAAATCGCGACGGTGAATTTTAGTCAAAAGATGTTTAGCGCACCGGACTTTTGACGGAAATTGATAAAACCGCTGAAATTGCCCTGAAAACTTTGCAAAATTTATCAGAGGAAGATTTTGCAAAAGATTACGCGGAAGCGCATTACGGCGAAATCGTCACTACCGAATGGATGGTTGTGCATCTTTTGACGCATTTCGATTATCATCTCGGACAAATAAATTATCACCGCAGATTTTTTCAAAAAGGCGACGAATGAATTTCGACGAATCAATCAAATATCTTTTCAATCTCGGCAACGAAGTTTTGGCGATGAAACTTGGGCTTGGGAATATCGGAAAACTTCTCGACGCGCTCGGAAATCCGCAAGAAAATTACTTAAAAGTGCAGGTTGCGGGAACAAACGGCAAAGGCTCGACGTGCGCTTTTCTCGAAGCGATTTGTGTTTCGGCGGAAATCAATGTCGGGATGACAACCTCGCCGCATCTGGTTTCAATCACCGAAAGAGTCAAAATCAACGGCAAAGAAATTTCGGAAGCGGATTTTGCGCGCTACGCTACCCGGATTCGCGAAACGAGCGAGCAACTGGTCGAAAACTTTAAAGCTAAGGACGAGGAAAAATCCGCAATCCGCAATCCGCAATCCGGAATCTCACTTGAAACCGTTCCGACCTTTTTCGAGCAAGTGACGGCGATTGCTCTGCTGGCATTTTCAGAGGCGAAAGTTAAACTCGCAATTTTGGAAACAGGTTTGGGCGGACGCTTTGACGCGGTGACCGCCGCCCGTGCCGAAATCGTTGCAATTACGCCGGTTGATTACGACCATCAGCGGATTTTAGGCGAAACTTTGACGCTCATTGCGGCGGAAAAAGCGGCGATTATTCGCCGAAATACGAAAGTTATTATTGCGCCGCAGAAAGATGATGCCGAACGCGTGATTTTGGACAGATGCCGCGAAGTCGGCGTTCAGCCGATTCGTGTTTCGAGCGATTTTCAATTAAAAACACACCGCCCCGAACTAAATCAGCCGCGAATTGCCATTAATTTTTCGACTGAAAATGACAGCTATCACGATATTGTTTTGGGTTTAGCAGGCAAACACCAAATCATAAACGCTTTGGTTGCTGTCACTATAGCCGAAACTTTGCGCGATTTCGATTTTCAAATTGAAAAGGAACACATCTGGAAAGGTTTGGAAAATGCGCGGCACGAAGGGCGTTTGGAATTTTACGGAAATTTTCTTTTCGACGGAGCGCACAACGCCTCGGGAGCGAAGGCTCTGCGTGATTTTCTCGACGAATTCGTCGAGCAACCGATTGTCATGATTTTCGGCGCGATGCGTGATAAAGATTTGGCGGAAATTGCCGAAATCCTTTTTCCGAAAGCAAGGGAAATAATTTTAACCACGCCGGATAATCCACGTTCGATGAAGGCGACGGATTTATCTAAACTTTTGCCGGAAAATATTGAGCGCGGAAAAATTATTATTGCTGAAAATGTTGAATCGGCGATCAAAGCCGCCAAATCTTCAGCCAACGATGATAGTTTAATTTGCGTCACAGGCTCGCTCTATTTAATCGGTCAAGTAAAAAAAATATTAGCCGAAAACTAATCCCAGGTTTTTACCGATTGAATGACGATGGCCTTGATTTCGACGAGTTCAACGTCAAAAATTAAATCTTCATAACGCGGATTTGCCGAGCGCAGAATGATTTTGTTTTCAAATTGAAAAAAGAATTTGACGACCAAACCCAAACAGGGAAGCTGCGCGACGACCAGCTTACCGTTTTTGACTTCCGACTTTTCAAATTTTGTCTGGCAAATCAGCGTATCGCCGTCATTGATCCCCAAATCCCGAAGCGAATCGCCGCAGACCGAAACCGTGACCAAACCATCGGTTCGCTGGCTGTGCAGGACATTTACGGGACGCTTGCCGCGTGGAATAAATTCGATGATTTTGCCCGCGCCAACCTGCCCGTAATCAACTAAATTTACGGTTTTTGTTCGTTTCCAATCCTTTAAAATCACGCCGCTTTTTCCTCCCTTTCAATCGTTTCAAAGGCATTTTGCTCCAACACATTCGGCAGCGTCGCCAAAATTATGCCCTGAACTTTCTCGTGAATCGCCGTGCCATTGGCGATTTCTTCCCGGACAATCTCGCGGATTTTATTTTCCAGTATTTGCTCAAAACCTTGCTTGGCTGACGAAACCATTCCCTGACGGTTTTCTCCGGTCAAAATCCAATCAATCGAAGTATTCGCCATATTGGCGATTTTAATTAAAACATTTGTCGGGAAATCGCGCCGTTTAGCCGTCCAATTATGGAGTGACGAATAATTTTCGCCGATAATTTGCGCGACTTCCTTTAAATCTTTCGCATTAAAAGCCTGAACCACGCGAGTGCCGATAGAATTTTCTTCCTTTATTGTCATAATGAAAATTACACTTGACAAAATTGCCAAAATGACTATTATAGAGTGTAGCAAATAATTTAATTTTTGAAAACATATAATTTTAACTTTTGGAATAAAGAGAAAGCAAGATGTTTCGGTTGAAGAAATTATCCGAACGCTAAATATTTCTAAAATTAATAAATTTGGGGGAAAGATTTTATGTATCTGAAAAATTATTGCAGCAAAAAGAAGTTAAAAATTAACTTCAAATGGAAAAAAGGTAAAAAAAACGGAGTTTGCCGGTAATCGGGCAAACATCGCCGGGAGGTAAATATGAGATTAAAAATAACAATTATTTTCGTCGTGCTTTTTCTGTCGTTTGGTTACACAAATGCAGTCGGCACAAACACGAAAACAGTCAATATCGGATTCGTTTCGGAGGTCGAAAAATACCGGAATGAAGCTAACGAAGAAAAAATAATTGAACTGAAATTAGAAAACGGTTCCGCCGTTAATTGTTTATTGCGGGCAAAAAATTCTAATTTCCAAAACGTGGGCGACGGCAAAATAGCCGTTTCAATCAACTCAAACTGGATTTGCAAGTAAAATTGCTGAAAGACATTTGAATTATCGAAAAGCGAGCAATCGAATAAAATCCGGTTGCTCACTTTTCTTTTCGTCAAAATTCGCGTTAAATTTAGTGATAAAACTGGAGTTTTGAAATTAAATAAATATGTACAAATTAGTTTTAATCAGACACGGCGAAAGCCTTTGGAACAAGGAAAATCGTTTTACGGGTTGGAAAGACATCGACCTTTCGGAGAAAGGACGCGAAGAAGCGCGAAGTGCCGGCCTATTGTTCAAAGCGGAAGGTTTTGAGTTTGATTTGGCATATACTTCCGTCTTGAAACGGGCAATTCGAACATTGCATATTATTCTTGACGAAATGGACACGCTTTGGCTTCCGGTCATCAAAAATTGGCGTTTGAACGAACGTCATTACGGCAATTTGCAAGGCTTGAACAAAACGGAAATGGCGGAAAAATTCGGTGAAGAACAAGTTCAAATCTGGCGCCGAAGTTACGATATTCCGCCGCCGCCGATGGACGCCAGCGACGAAAGAAATCCGCGCAATGACCGTCGTTACCGCGATTTAAGTGATGCGGAAATTCCTTTGACAGAGTGTTTGAAAGATACCGTGGCGCGTTTTGTGCCGTATTGGGAAAACGAAATCGCGCCGAAAGTTCGGGAAGGAAAACGGCTAATCATTACCGCGCACGGCAATTCTTTGCGGGCTTTGGTCAAATATCTCGACCGCATCGCCGATGAAGAAATCGTCAAACTCAATATTCCAACGGGGATTCCGCTGATTTATGAACTCGACCCGCAACTCAAACCGCTAAATAGCTATTATCTCGGCGATGCCGAAGCTGTTAAAGCCGCGCAGGAAGCCGTTGCCAATCAGGGAAAAGCAAAATAAGGCAAAAGGTCAAGGGCAATAAATTTAAGATTATTTACAACAAAAAAGCGGTTTGCCCGCAAGTCTCAAAAGAAGAATGTTAAAATGCCTTTGATAAATTGTAATTGGATAGGTCTTCGGTCTTTGGGCTTTGGTTTTGAAAGAAATAATTGAATTGGTGATTAATTTCTTACCAAAACACTAATTTTTCAAATTCCTGATTGCAAACCGGCGGTTTTAATTGGAATAAATCCCAAAACCCAAAACCAAAATCCCAAGACCTCAACAGTTACGATAAATTTAGGTTTTGCGGGGT
>JBDTZT010000115.1:0-8292 GCA_040005005.1 Actinomycetota bacterium | reverse complement strand
CCAAAAAGATAAACGTACAAATAACAAAACTGATTTTTATAAAAAGACTTCGCATCTTTTTCAGGGTTTGCTCGTCACTCTTCCCGATTGCAGCAGCCGATCCTGCACGCGCTGCTGCCACTTCGATTTCGGGCGTTCGGCATCTTCAAACTGCGCCAACAAAGCCTGCATTGATTCGCCGCCCGCCTGCCGTGTTTTGAAGTAAATCAGAGCCGTAATAATCGAAGTAAAAGATGCAATTAAAACGGTAATCGGTGCCCAAAGAATTTCAAAAATGCCTTGAGTCAAAGATTGGCGAAGGGTTTTCACTTTGTCTTTGGCTTCGGCTTCTTTATTTCCATCGCCAATATCTATCTTTACTCCGGAACCATTAACTTTGAAATTAACGTCTTTTTCCTCGCCTTCAACTTTTTGCTCGACCGCTGTCGTTTCGGAATTTGCCGCTTTTTTATCAGGATCCATTTTGTTGAAAAGTCCGCCGACTGCCAGCACGATAATCAAACCCAAAATGGCCGGAACAAAATAATTCAAAATGGCCGCGGCTAAAACCGTCCAAATCGAGCGTCTGACAAGTTCTACCGAACGCCGGAAAGATTTTCTTCCCGAGATTCCTTCCATCATTATCGAAGGCGCAACCAACATAAAACCGGCTGAAACCAATAAGCCTAAAGCTATTGCTCCCAAAAATGCGATGGTTATACAGACCACATAAGCCGCGTTTTTCGATACAAAAAAATAGAGCGGCGCGGCAATAATTAAAGAAATAATTCCGCCGATAATTAAACCGATGGCCCAACTCAGCAATGCCAGCAAAGTACTTGTCGTGACGCTTTTTAAAAGCGGTTTCCAGCGTTCTCTGACTTTTACAAAAGCCGTCCGCAGGCTTATCGGTCGAAGCGGCACGGCTAAAATCTGCGCGACCACCCAGGTCGTCACGCCGACCAAAATTGCCGCCGTAAAAACCTGTATAAAAAATGTCGTAATGGTTAAAATAGTGACGATAATTCCGGCAATCGCGTCGTCTTTGATGACCTCGGCGATAATTAAAAAATTGAAGATCAATCGAACGAAACTCAATAACAGCGCCGGAATTGAAATCAAAAAAGCCAACTGCAAAAACTTTGGCAAACGCTCGCTGAAAATTGTCATCGCCCGTGTCAAAAGTGCCCCGATGCCTTCGGAACTGGCCCGCAGTCTGGAAGCAAAGGCGAGCGCGGTTTGCGGACGTTTGTCAGTATCTTTTGTCAGCGACGACATCACGACGCGTTTGACTTTCTTTGGAACTTTCCGGGCTTCCAAATGCGGCGGTTCAACTTCTTTATGCGAGCTCATGACGCTCGTAAAATCGCCTTCAAACGGCGTTTTTCCGCCGAGCATTTGATAGGCGATGACGCCCAGAGAGTAAATATCCGAACGCGGCGAAAGTTTCTCGCCGCGGCATTGTTCGGGCGACATATAAAGCGGCGTCCCGAGAACTGCGCCGACATGCGTTAATTCGCTGGTCGAAGTAACGTCTTTTTGGGTTTTATCAGCCGACTGCGACATCAACCGGGTGCCTTCTTCTTTTTGAATTATCTGCGTTTGTTTTTTCGGAAAAATCGCCGTGCCACCTTCTGCATCAATTTCTTTGGCTTCGATAATGGCCGTGCCTTTTTCGGAAAAATCAGTTTCGGTTTGAACCAAAGTTGCGGCTTCGGCGGTTAAAATCGCCGTGCCTTTTTCGGAAATCATCGTCGAACTTCCCGTTGGTTCAGTAATTGTATTCGAGTGCGTTTTGTCGGCGAGGGTTTCAGCAAAATGAATCGCTTGCGTCGGCATCGCCGAAATATGCAGAGACTCCGCAGAATTTTCGCTTTCGTGATGTTCTTCAAGTTTGGCGATGCCGAAATCAAGGACTTTGACCGTGTAGCCGCCGCGTTGATTCGGCTCGAGCCAGATATTGTCGGGTTTTAAATCGCGGTGAATAATTCCCTGCTCGTGCGCCGCGTGAACCGCCGAACAAACCTGCTCAATAATATCGAGCGAGAACATCAGCGGCAATTGTTTTTCTTCGTCGAGAATCTCGCCCAAGGTACAGCCGTCCAAGTATTCCATCACGAGATAGGCAACTTTTCCCGATTTCATTTCGGCGATTCCGAAATCGGTGACGTCAACCACATTCGGATGGCGCAATCTTCCGGCGGCGCGTGCTTCGCGCCGGAAACGTTCGACAAATTCGGGGCGCTGCATAAATTGCTGAATGATCACCTTGACCGCCACCGGACGCTCCGTGCCGAGATGCGTGGCCAGATAGACCGTTCCCATTCCGCCTTTTCCGAGCTGGCGTTCGATTTTATATTTGCCGTCAATAGTTTGACTGATTAAATTTCCGAAACTCATTGTCTTTCCTGCAAACTCTACCCGCTTTTCAATGTTTATTGCAAGTTTTCACGCCCGAAAATCATTTTCGATTGTAAATAAATGTCAACCAAAAAAAAACGAAAAGCACGAAACTTTGTTCAAAATCCCGTGCTTTCTATTTTAAGATGTATTTTTAAAATTACCTATTGCTGTTTTCTAATCCTGATCACACCGCTGCCGGTTTTGAGATTGAGACTGCAAGTTGCGTCCGTGCTGCCGAGTTGCGCCGAAAGACTTTGTTCTTTTTTCAAAGCGTTTTGAAGCGGAATTTCCGAAACAAATGCACCGTAGCCGAACCACGCGTTGATTTTACAGAGAGAGTTTGGCGGAACGGCGAGCCCGATTGAACCGTTGGTGGTCGAAAAACTGTATTGTCCGCCGCTCAGAAGTTCGCCGTCAAAACTGGTCGAACCGCTGACCGAACCCGTTTCGATCTGGCGGTGTTCGACCGCTTGCAAACTTATTCGCCCGCTGTTGGTCTTTGCTTTAAAAATATCACCGATTTCGCCCGGGGAAACGTCGAGCGCGAGAATATTCCCGTCCGTATTGTTCAAAATCATTTGCCCGCTCGATCTTTCAACCATTATGTCGCCGCGATAAGTCGTTGCTTCGACACCTTTTGCAATGTCGTTCAGAGAAATATCGCCGCCTAAATTGGCAACCCAAACTTTGGCGACCGATTCGATTTTGATTTCGCTTTCCAAACTTTTCAGTTCGATAGTTGCATTACGCGGAACATCGAGTTCGATTTCGCTTCCCGAAAGACATTCTTCCGGTTTCAGTTCCTTAGTTTTCTTCGAGTCATAGCCCTGAACATAAACCCATTCAGGTTTATTGCTTTTCAAATTTGTTTGCGAAATCTTGAATCCGAGCTGACTGCCGTCCTCAACAAAAGCGCGAATTTCGTCGCGGTCCCAACCGTTGATTTTGACGTTTCCTTCCTTCACGCAGAGCGTAATCTTGACTTTCGATTCAACCGCGATCAATTTTTCGGCGGGCGCAAAACCTTCATTGACAATTACCTTTTTGGCTTCCGAAGATTTCGGCGGTGTCGGATTTGGGCGCGGGCGCGGCGTAATTATTACAGGATTTACTTTTGGAGTAACCCCAACTTTCGTGGGCGGCTCAGGCGTTTCCTGTGCCGTAACAATCTGAAAACTCAGGCAGCAGAGTGCGAGCAGCGGGAAAAGCAGTGAAAACTTTTCGTTCGAGTTCATTAAATTGAGAATTAATTTGATCTTCTTCATTCAAATATAAATGTCCTTAACGCAGACTCGCCATCAGTTCGCCTCTTTGCGTTACGGAATTGAGCAATTC
This sequence comes from Actinomycetota bacterium, assembly GCA_040005005.1. Taxonomy (GTDB): domain Bacteria; phylum Acidobacteriota; class Blastocatellia; order Pyrinomonadales; family Pyrinomonadaceae; genus JAFDVJ01. The sequence continues at coordinate 4,575 of JBDTZT010000115.1, read as the reverse complement.
GATTTTGTTCTGATACGACGAGAAAAGAACCTGTTTCGCGTCTTCATTTTTCGGATTCTTCTTCACTTCCCGCTTCATCTTGGTGATGGTGTCATTGACGACCGCCAGATCTTTTTCATATGAGAACCGCGCCGCCGGTTTCAAAACCTCGTCTTTACTGCTGTCAACCGTTTTTTCGAGCCGCGAAATCGTGCTGACATAGCTTTCCTCGCCATCCAGATATTGTGGAACGAAAGGTTTTGGTTTTGGATTAACAAATGGTTTTTCTAACGGCCTTTCATTTCTTTCAACGTAATTGGCATTTTCAGCACTATACTGCGAAGCAGGATTTTTTGATGGGGTTGCATTCGCCGGAACCGTCACCGGCACATCAACCGGCGGAGTTGGATCATTGATCTTTGCAGTCTGAATAGTTGGAACTGACGAATTAACGGCAACTCTGCCTGCCGGAGTATCTTCCTTCATCACCAGCAAAACCGAAACGACACCGACAATCAGCAATAAGCTTCCGAACGCGATAATCTGCGGATTGAGCAGATTCAAACCCGCCACAAACGATAAAAGTTTCTGCCAAACGCTCCGGTTGCGGCTTTGAGTTTCGATTGAATCGTTGATTTTCGTCCACAAACGCATGGTCGGAACGAGTGTGTTAAATTCCTGTTCGAGCGCGGTAAAGGTAAACGCCGTTTCTTCTTCGACTTCCGCGAGAAGAATCGCACACGGGTCGCAATCAACCATATGCCGCGCGATGCGCTGCGATAATTCCAGAGGCAGTTCATTGTCCAGAAAGGCTTGCAGAGTTCCTTCGTCAAAACATTTTTCCATCATTATGTATCTCTCCCGATTTTGCCGTAAAAACGAACAAATTCTTTTCGCGCCCGCGCGACGAATTGTCCGATGCTCGTTTCATTGAGCGACAGACTTTCGGCGATTTCCTTGTAAGACAAACCTTGTTGTTTCAAAATCAGGCAGCTCCTTAACGGTTCTTTTATTTTATTCAATGCACGCTGAATCTCACTGGTTGATTCCCGCTGTTCATAATCGGACTCAACCGAATAAATGCTTACTTCCGCTGTTTCTTTGACGTAATTTTCGTCCCGCGTGTTCGCCCGAATATTTCCGCGAATCGTGTTTCGCGCAACATTTATCGCCACCCGAATCAGCCACGGGCGAAGCATTTCCGCGTCCGAAATCGAATCGAGATTGTTATACAGACGCAGAAAAACCTCCTGCGTCACGTCTTCCGCGAGACCGGAATCTTGCACGACTGAGCGTGCCGCCCGAAAGACAGTCCGATGGTGAAGCGTAAATGCTTCATCAAATACGATTTTTTCTTTCTGAGCTGCCGCTGCCGTTTGCTCGGACATCACGTCCACAAATATTTCCGCGCCTTCGTTCATTTTCAGCCGCCAAAACGTGCTTGCTAACTAAAATACACCACTATTTGCGATTTTGTGACAATTTTTTTTAAGTTCCAAGTTTCAGGTTCCAAGTTTCAGGTTTTAAGTTTCAGGTTTTAAGTTCCAAGTTCCGGTTTGAGATTTTCAATTTTCAAGTTACAGTTTGAAAGCCGCCTTTGACTTGGAACTTGGAACTCCATTCAAAAACTCAAAATATTTAGCCTTTGCACCAGTTCAGGCGAAAAATTGCTTTTGTTCTGCGTCGTTATCAAAAACGTGTGGCTTTTGTCGCGCTCATCGGCAATTTCGCTCAAAACTTCCTCAAAGGCCTTATTCTCAAAACTCTCGACAAATTTCGAATCAACGGTCGCTAATCGTTTTAAGCATTCGGCGAGATGTTCGCGACCGATGCCGAATTCGCCTTTTTCGCCGTCAATGATCAGCCGGATTTCGGCTTGTTCCTCGGTGAAATACGACAAAAAAGAAGCGGTTTTACTGACGCCCGTTTCAAAACGTTCTTCATCGGGCGAGGGTTTGACGTCTTTTCGTTCGTCTTCCATCCGTTCGCGCAATGATCTTTTATTTTCATTAACGGTATTTTTTTTGAGCCGCTTATCGAAATAAACCGTCACGCGCTTATCGTCCTCGGCGGAAAATTCGCGGATTATCAGACGATTTGTTCGCGCCGTCGCCTTCCAATCAACGCGCCGCAGGTCGTCCATCGGTTGATAATCGCGCAAGGCCAGCAAATCCTGTCCCATGCCGCGTTTATTGGCGACGAGTTTGCCGACTTCGAGCGGCAAATCCTCGATTTCTTTTTCAATCGAAACGAGCTTTGGAAAAATGACGATTTCCGCTTCCTGCGCCGCCAGCCGCCGCCGATGCCGGAAAAATCCGAACGGAAACCGCGTCGAAAGTTCAAAATCCTTGATGACGAAACGACCGCGCTTTTTGAAAATATGCTCTGCCTTGTTTTCAATCGCGCCGCGCCGCGGAACATAGACAAAATAATCGAGCGTATGTTTAATAATCGGCGGACGCGTCAATTTTTCCGCCCATTTCGCCGGAAGCAGTTCTTTGATTTCATCCGCCAGTGCGGAATTTTCGCGCGTCCGCCCGCGCACTTCCGTGACGACCGAAAAAGTCGGGAACAAAATCTTTCGATTATGCAGACTAACCAGAATCGGCGTCGGTTCTTCAGCAAAAACCGTTTCGGGAAAACGCATTTTCACGTCCAGTTTTTTCAAACACACGCCGCCCACAAAAAATCCGACAACGAGCGATGCCGCCAAAAACGACAAAACTAAAAACAATAAATTATTGCCAGTGTTCCACGCCGAAAATCCGACGATGACGATTAAGCCCAGAATCACTGCGCCGCCGATTGTCAACTCAAACGGTAAATTCATCTGCGAGGCTTCCGCGCTGGCGTTTCGGGCGAGCGGTGGCACGACAAAAATCAATATCACAAGAACGAAAACCAGCGAAACCGCCGCCGCAATTCCAGCCAATTGGGCATTTCCCGAACGATGCGCCCACAGCGTAAAAACCGCCAAACCCAGTCCGCCGATAACGACAACCGTGCCGAGCAGCGCATTGCGAAAATCGCGCAGACTGAAAATTTGACTGAGAGCTTTTAAATTCATCTCTTTTATTTCATCACCAAGACACAAAGTTCACAAAGATTTTTAAGTTTTCAATTCTTTGTGAACTTTGCGTCTTGGTGATGAAAATCATACTTAAATCGGGACGCTTGTTTTTTCCAAAATTTCGCGCAAAAGTTGTTCGGCTTCGCGGGTTTTATGTTTGAGGTTGGTCGAACGCGAATTGACGATGATGCGATGCGCGAAAACCGGCAGAACGAGGCGTTTGATGTCGTCGGCGATGCAGAAATCGCGTCCTTCGATCAAAGCTAAAGCCTGCGCCGAACGGAAAAGCGCGAGCGTTCCGCGCGGACTGATGCCGAGTTCGATCGTTTCGTTTTCGCGTGTTTGCTCAACGATATTTAACAGATACTCAACTAATGCTTCATCAACGCGAACCTCCGAAACCAATCTTTGAAGTTCCAAAACGTCGGCTTCGGTCATTGCGGGACGAACAAATTCAAGCGGATTTTTGCGTTCGCGGTCCCGCAAAATTTCGCGTTCGTCCGACTTTTTCGGATAACCGACGTGCAGACGAAGCATAAACCGGTCGAGCTGCGATTCGGGCAGCGGATAAGTTCCGTGATGCTCCGCCGGATTTTGCGTCGCAATAACCATAAACGGCATCGGCAAACGGCGCGAAACGCCTTCGATCGTAACTTGTTCTTCAGCCATCGCTTCGAGCAGCGCCGATTGCGTTTTCGGCGTCGCGCGGTTGATTTCGTCGGCGAGCACGATATTGGCGAAAATCGGTCCCGGTTTCCATTCAAAATTGCCGCTCGATTGATTATAAATCGAAAGCCCGATGACGTCCGACGGTAACAGGTCTGAGGTGAATTGAACGCGCTGAAATGTTAAATCAAGCGCCCGCGCCAGCGCATTGGCAAGCGTTGTTTTACCGATGCCCGGAACGTCTTCGATCAAAAGATGTCCTTTTCCCAAAAGCGCGACGAGCGCGAGTTTGACGGTTTCGGATTTGCCTTTGATGACGCGCTCAATCGTCGCTTGCAGACGCCCTATTTTTTCGTTTGCGTCGAAAATCGGGATGGCCGGCGCGGCGGTTTCGGTTTCGTTAATAATCCAATCTCTCATTTTGTTTGTTTGAAGAACAGACATGCCAAATCTATTTTACAGGATTTGATGCATTTTGCGCATTAAAAAGTTTTATATCAATTTATTAGACCGCAATTTCGCCGGAAAGTTCCGCAAAAAAAATTTTGAAGATAGTTTGGGATTTAAAATTTCATTCCGTTTTTGATTTGTGGTATAAATTGAAATATCGAAATTATTTGCAACCTTTCACGCCGAGATTCGTGAGAAGGTGCGGAGGAAGTCTAAAGAAGAAATATGAAAAATTTACGCCGAAATTATAAGAGCCAAGCCGGTTTTAACCTGATTGAGTTGATGATCGTGATTGCGATCATCGCCCTATTGATTGGTGTCGGTGTTCCCGCGTGGCAGTCAATGGTTAGACGCGGCAACGAAACGACCGCCGCCCAAACCATTCAAACGATAAAAACCCTGCAAACAAC
>JBDTZT010000114.1:0-8301 GCA_040005005.1 Actinomycetota bacterium | reverse complement strand
CGTGTGTTTCGTGGGCAGTAAAAATTATGAAAGAACAGATAGCACTGGAAAACATCAATCGGGAAACTTGCGTGGTCAGGGCGACGCATCGGGAAAAAGGCAGAAATATCAGCGTGACGCCGAAAAATACGGCGACGCGGCATCTTCATTACGGACGAATTAAACTCGACGCGGGCGACGCGTCTTTGACATTTGAAACCAAAACACACGAAACGGGTTTAATTTGTCTGAACGGCGCGGCAAAAATTTCAATCGGCGAAGAAAATTTTAACCTGAATCGTTACGATTCGCTTTATGTTCCGCGTGATTCACGCGTCGAGGTGGCGACCGAGACGGGCTGCGACATTGCGGAGCTTTCGGCGGAAGTCGAAAATCTTTATCCTTTACAATTCGTTTCGTTTGAAGAAATCCGCAAAAATCCCGCGCTTCACTTTACCGCCGGAAAACCGCCGACCGAGCGCGATTTGAATGTTCTTTTGGGGAAAAACATCGAAGCCGGACGCATTATGGCGGGCGTAACTTTTTCGTCAGATGGAAACTGGACAAGTTTTCCGCCGCACGAACACGCCGAATTGCTCGAAGAAATCTATCTTTACATTGATATGCCCGCACCGCAATGGGGAATTCAGATGGTTTATACGAATCTAAACGAGCCTGAACTTGTTGAAGTTGTCCGCGAAGGCGATGTCGTCGTGATGCCGCGCGGCTATCATCCGAACGTCGCCGCGCCGGGCGGCTCGATAAATTTCTTATGGATGATGGCGGCGAATACCGAAGTCGAAGACCGTCAATTCGGTGTCGTCAACGTGCAGCCTGAATACGCTCAGGGCGGCTCAGGTCTCGAAGCATCGCAGAAATAAAGATTTTATGCCCACGCGCCCACACGAAAAGCACGAAAATAAGAAAAATATAAATTCTTTTTTTCGTTTCTTTAGTGCTTTTCGTGTGGGCAATATCAATTTTTAATTATTCAGTAAATTGCACTTATTTATGCGATTTCGTATCCGGCGTTGTATAGTTTAATTGCTTTTTTATCAAAATTTGCGAGGCAAAAACGAGATGGCTGAAGTTCATTACCGAGCTTGTAATTTGTGCGAAGCGATTTGCGGAATCGAAATCAAACATGCGGGCGGCAAAGTTTTATCAATTACGGGCGATAAAAACGATCCGTTTTCACGCGGGCACATTTGCCCGAAAGCACTTGCGCTAAAGGAAATTTACGAAGACAAAAATCGCCTGAAGCTTCCCGTGAAACGGACGGGAAACGATTGGCGCGAGATTTCGTGGGACGAGGCATTTAACGAAATCGCCTGCCGAATCGGTGAAATTCAAGCGAAATACGGCAGAAATGCGGTCGCCGTCTTTCAGGGAAATCCATCAGTTCATAATTTTGGAACGCTTCTTTCAAGCGGCGAACTACTTAAATCTCTCAAAACCCAAAACAATTTTTCGGCGACTTCGGTTGACCAGCTGCCGCATCATTTCGCGGCCTGGGCGATGCTCGGTCATCCTCTTCTGCTGCCGATTCCGGATATTGACCGCACGGATTATTTTTTGATTTTAGGCGCCAATCCGCTTGCCTCAAACGGTAGTTTGATGACTGCGCCCGACATTATCAATCGGCTCGAAGCGATCAAAAAGTGCGGCGGCAAAATCGTTTTGATTGACCCGCGCCGCACGGAAACGGCGCGGGTTGCTTCGGAACATCATTTTATTAAACCTTCGAGCGATGTTTATTTTTTGCTGGCCATTATCAATACGCTTTTTGCCGAAAATCTGGTAAATCTCGGCAGATTAAACGATTTTACCGACGGCGTTGAAACTTTGCGCGAAGTTTCAAAAGATTATGCGCCCGAAAAAGTTGAAAATTTAACCGGAATTTCAGCGGCGCAAATTAAACAAATCGCCCGCGAATTCGCATCGGCAAAATCCGCCGTTTGTTACGGCAGAATGGGCGTTTCTGTTCAGAAATTCGGGAGTCTTTGTCAATGGCTGATAAGTGCGATAAACATTCTGACGGGAAACTTTGATCGGGCGGGCGGCGCAATGTTCACCGCGCCGGCTTTTGATATTCTGGCGGTCTCAAAAGGCGCAAATATTTTCAATCGCTGGCAAAGCCGCGTTAGAAAATTGCCCGAATTTATGGGCGAACTGCCCGTTGCCGCACTCGCGGAAGAAATTTTGACCGGCGGGAGCGGACAAGTCAAAGCGTTGATTACGAGCTGCGGAAATCCTGTTTTGTCCACGCCGAACGGCGGACAGCTTGAAAAAGCTTTGGAAAACTTGGAATTTATGGTTTCGATTGATATTTACATTAACGAAACGACCGCCCACGCCGACATTATTTTGCCGCCCGCGACGGGTTTGGAAGTTTCGCATTATGACGTGGTTTTCAATCTTTTGGCGGTTCGCAACACGGCAAAATATTCTGCGCCGCTTTTTCCGAAAAGTGAAGGTGCAAAATACGATTGGGAAATTTTCCAAGAACTCGTGCATTGTTTAAGCGGCACAGGCGAACCTTTAAGACTCGTTTCGCCCGAAGCAAAATTGGGTTTCGGTTTGCAGTTCGGACAATATAAATTATCGCTCGAAGAATTGCAAAAAAGCGTGCACGGTATTGATTTGGGCGAATTAAAACCGTGTTTGCCCGAAAGACTTTTTACGGAAGATAAACGCCTTAATCTCGCGCCCGCCGGTTTGGTGAAAGATTTGGAGCGGCTCAAAATTGAAGAAAAAAATACGAACGAATTTCCATTCGCGCTGATCGGCCGGCGGCACCTTCGTGATTGTAATTCGTGGCTTCATAATTCGGAAATTCTCGTCAAAGGCAAAAATCGCTGCACGGTCTTGATAAATCAGGCGGACGCCGAAAAATTGAATTTGCAAAACGGCAAAACCGTGAAAGTTTCATCGCGGGTCGGCGCCGTGCAGATTCCGTGTGAAATCACGGAGAACATCGCGCCGGGCGTCGTTTCGATTCCGCACGGCTACGGACACGGACGGATGGGCGTGCGGCTTGACACGGCAAAAAAACATTCGGGCGTTTCGATTAACGACCTGACCGATGACCGTGTAATTGATGAATTGACGGGAAATGCCGCGTTCAGCAATGTGAAAGTAAAATTAGAAATGGTCTAAAAAATGTTTTTGCCCGTGAATAAACGCGAATTTTTTCTGAAATTATATTTTTCGCGTAGTTTTGCGTTTGTTCGCGGGCAGTAAATTCTTAAAAAATGATTCTTGATAAATTTAAACTTGACGGAAAAATTGCGCTCGTCACGGGCGCGTCAGTCGGACTTGGGGCGGCGATGGCAGTTGCTTTGGCGGAAGCAGGAGCAGATGTCGCGGCGCATTGTCATCACGCCGGGAAAGCGGATGAAACTTGTCAAAAGATTGAAAATCTCGGACGCAAATCATTTTCAGTGGTCGGTGATATGGCGGATAAAGATGCGCCGCAACGAATTGCCGCCGAAGTTATCGAAAAATTCGGACGCATTGACATTCTCGTTAACAATGCGGGAATGATTCGCCGTTCGCCGGCAGTAGATTTTTTGGAAGATGATTGGTCAACGGTTCTGGAAGTCAACCTGTCGAGCATTTTTCGCTTAAGCCAGGCAGTCGGCAGAAAGATGATCGAAAACGGCGGTGGAAAAATCGTCAATATCGCGTCGCTTTTATCGTTTCAAGGCGGAATTACGGTTCCCGCTTACACGGCTTCAAAATCGGGCGTCGCAGGTTTGACCAAAGCGTTGGCAAATGAATGGGCAAAATTCAACGTCAACGTCAATGCCATTGCGCCGGGTTATATAGCGACGAACAACACAACTGCACTTCGCGCCGACGAAACGCGCAATCGGCAGATTTTGGAACGAATTCCCGCCGGACGTTGGGGAACACCGGACGATTTGCAAGGAACGGTTGTGTTTTTAAGCTCGGCGGCGAGCGATTATTTGCAAGGTCATATTCTCGTCGTTGACGGCGGTTGGATGGCCCGTTAGGAAAGTTTTTATAAGAATTAAGTAGGCTGTAATTTAAGTATTCCGAAATACTTTGGTTTCACTTTGCAACTTTGCGGCTTGGCGGGAAATAATTTTTATTTGTTTCAAAACAAACCTCCCGCAAAGACGCCAAGTCGCAAAGATAAGGCTATAAAATAAGTAAATAATTGGAGAATAGAATGGCATCGTTGAAAATTAAATCAAAGGAAGAATGCCGCTGGGACATCGTTAGTCTCGGCGAAGTAATGCTGCGGCTTGATCCGGGCGATAAACGGATTCACACGACACGCTCGTTTGAAGTTTGGGAAGGCGGCGGCGAGTATAATGTCGCTCGCGGTTTAAAACGCTGTTTCGGTTTGCGGGCGGCGGTTGTCACCGCGCTGGCGGATAATCCGGTCGGAAAACTCGTGCAGGATTTGATTTATCAGGGCGGCGTTGACCAATCGCACGTGAAATGGGTCAAATATGACGGTGTTGGGCGATCCGTTCGCAACGGAATGAATTTTACCGAACGCGGATTTGGCGTGCGCGCCGCGCTCGGTTGCTCGGATCGCGGAAATACGGCGGTTTCACAACTCAAAAAAGGCGATATTGACTGGCATAAAATCTTCGGTGAAGAAGGCGCCCGTTGGCTTCATACGGGCGGAATTTTCTGCGCTCTGTCAGAATCTACGCCCGAAGTTGCGAAAGAAGCGATGGAAATCGCCAAACAACACGGCACGATTATTTCGTACGACTTGAATTTCCGCGATTCGCTCTGGAAATCAATCGGCGGACCGGCAAAAGCACAGGAAGTGAATCGTGATCTGGGGCAATACGTTGATGTGATGATCGGCAACGAGGAAGATTTCACGGCTTGTCTGGGTTTTGAAGTCGAAGGTCAGGACGAACATCATTCAAAACTCGACGTTGTAAACTTTGAAAAAATGATTCGCCGCGCGGTGGCGGAATTTCCGAATTTTGCGGTCGCGGCGACGACTTTAAGAAATGCGAAAACCGCGTCCGTCAACGATTGGGGCGCGGTTTGCTTTACCAATGATACGCTTTATCAGGCACCGATGCGTGAAAACCTGGAAATTTTTGATCGTGTCGGCGGCGGCGATTCATTCGCTTCCGGTTTGATTTACGGTTTCTTGAGCGGAGAAGATGCGCAGTTTGCCGTCAATTGCGGCGCGGCGCACGGAGCCCTCGCAATGACCACGCCGGGCGATACGACGATGGCAAGTTTGGCGGACGTTCAGCGCGTTATGAAAGGCGGCGGTGCGCGAGTCGCAAGATAAAAACTAGACAACAGATTACACGGATTATACAGATTTATTAAAATCTCTAAAAACTTTAAAAAATCCGTGTAATCCGTGTAATCTGTTGTCAAATCTTAAAAATTTTATGAAAAAATCTGAAATTATCCGAAAAATTATCGAAATCGGAGTTATTCCGGTAGTGCGGGCTTCTTCGGCAGAAGAAGCGATGAAGGCGATTGAAGCGATCAAAGAAGGCGGCGTCCCGATTCTTGAAATCACGATGACGGTTCCGGGCGCGATTAAAGTGATGGAACAGGTTTGCGACCGCTTCGGTTCGGATGTCGTGACGGGCGCGGGAACGGTTCTCGACCCGGAAACGGCGCGGGCTTGTATTTTGGCGGGTGCCCAGTTTATCGTCAGTCCGGCACTTAATCTGAAAACGATCGAGCTTTGCCAGCGTTATTCCGTCCCGATTATGCCAGGTGCGCTGACACCGACCGAAGTTGTTACGGCGTGGCAGGCGGGCGCGGATTTCGTCAAGATATTTCCGTGCAGTGCGATGGGCGGGGCAAGCTATATCAAAGGTTTGAAAGCACCGCTGCCGCAGGTCGAACTCGTTCCGACGGGCGGTGTTAATCTGAACACGGCGGCGGATTTTATCAAAGCAGGTTCGAGTGCGCTTGGCATCGGTGCCGACCTCGTTGATTTGAACGCGATTCGCGCTGGCGAAGCGCACATTGTCACCGAAAGAGCGCGTCAATTTGTTCAACTCGTCAAAGACGCGCGGGCAGCGAAATAAAAACTGTTTAATTAAGCTCTGAAAAAGCCAATGTAAGTTAGCCCGGTGCATCGCGCCGGGAATAAAATCGAATTGCCTATCAAGCCCGGAAAGGGCAAAGTAATGATTACTTCGCCCTTTCCGGGTTTCAAGGCGAGGACGAACTGACCTTGTGTGGTGCACAAGGCTGTACTACGCTGCCTCATTCGAGGCTTTTTGAATTTCAAGATCTACATATTAGTGCTTGCGAGAGGTTTAGATTTGATGAATATTAATGATCTTTTTCAAAAAAGCATGGCGAAGACGAAGGCGAAGCGACAGTATATAATTTCGACGCGGATTAATTTAAAAAAATCCGCGCAAATCCGTGCCCTATTGATTTAATCTGTTCAAAGTTTTGAAGAAAATAAATATCCGTTTTGTTTTCTTTCGGTCCGTTGTGTAACAATTTTCTCTTACTTCTTCCATCAGAAATACTTTTAACGGAAGAGCAAAAAATTATACAAGATTTATGACACCAGTTTTATCCACCCGCAACCGCTTTATCGCCGACCGCATTTATAAAGTAAAACCTTCCGGAATCCGCCGTTTTTTCGGGATTGCCGCGAAGATGCCCGACGTGATTTCGCTTGGCATCGGCGAGCCTGATTTCGTCACGCCGCAGCCGATCTTTCAAGCCGGATTCGATTCTGTTTTGCGCGGCGTAACAAATTACACGGCAAATTCGGGTTTGATGGAACTGCGCGAAAAACTCGCGGAGCATCTCGAAAATCGTTACGGCGTATCGTATCAGGCAGACGGCGAGATGATAATTACGGTCGGTGTCAGCGAGGCGATGCGCTGCGTTTTCGGCGCGATTTGTAATCCGGGCGATGAAATCATCGTCCCGACACCGTGTTTTGTCGCGTATGAACCCGAAATTCTTTTCGCCGACGGCGTTCCCGTGACGGTCACGTGTCGCGCGGAAAACAATTTCGAGGTCACGGCGGAAGAAATCGAACCGTTGATCACGCCGCGCACGAAAGCGATCTTCATCGGTTATCCGAATAATCCGACGGGCGCCGTGCTGTCGCGTGAAAATGCTCTGAAAATCGCCGGGCTTGCCGAAAAACACGATTTGCTGATTATTTCCGACGAAATTTACGACCGGCTGGTTTACGGCGTCGAACACGTTTGTTTCGCCGCGCTGCCGAATATGAAAGAACGCACGATTCTTCTCGGCGGATTTTCCAAAGATTACGCAATGACGGGCTGGCGCGTCGGCTATGTCTGCGCCAATGCCGGATTGATAGAAGCCTTTGGAAAAATTCATCAATACGACGTGATGAGTGCACCGACAATTTCGCAATTCGTTGCGCTCAACGCACTCGAAATCGGCGAACCGTTTGTGCAGACAATGCTTGCCGAATACGACAAACGCCGCAAATTGGTCGTTTCTTCGTTAAACGAAATGGGCTTGGATTGTTTCGAACCGAAAGGCGCGTTTTATGCTTTTCCGTCAGTCGCAAAAACGGGTTTAGATGACGAAACCTTTGCGGAAAGATTAATAAACGAAGAAAAAGTTGCGGTGGTGCCGGGAAGTGCCTTCGGCGCGGGCGGCGAAAATCACGTCCGCATCGCCTATTGTAAATCTTACGGACAGATTGAAATCGCGCTCGGAAGAATTCGCAAGTTTGTCGAAAAGATTTAGAATGTGTCTATGAAATATTTGACACTGATTTTTATTATTGCTTTTTTATCGCTTTCGGCTTTCGCACAAACCGGCGTTCCGCAATTTAAGAATTATCCGGCAGCGGAAAAATTCAGCGGCAAAAATGCGCCGCTGATTATCGGTAAAGATGAAAAAACATTTCGCACACGTCTGCGCGAAGCGGCGAAGGAAAAACCGAATTTTGCCGGACACTACATTCTGACGACTTGGGGTTGCGGAACGACATGTTTGATGGGCGCAGTGATTGATGCCAAGACGGGAAAAGTTTATTGGTGGAATTTTTCCGTCTGTTGTTGGGAAGAGACGGACGAAAATTTTAATCCGTTAGAATTTCGTCTAAACAGCCGATTAATTGTTTTTTCAGGGCTTCGCAACGAAGAAGGCGACAAAGGCGCACATTTTTATAAATTTGAAAACGGAAAATTCATTCATCTTAAAACAATCAAATAATCAGTTTTGATGAAAGAAATCATTATTATCGGCGCCGGACTTGGCGGACTCGCGGCGGCTTGCCGGCTGGCGAAAGCGGGTTTTTCCGTGACGGTGTTGGAGAAAAACGGAAATGTCGGCGGC
>JBDTZT010000113.1:0-8328 GCA_040005005.1 Actinomycetota bacterium | reverse complement strand
CGGCGGAAAGCTGGACAAGTGGCGCGATTTGGGAAGAATTGGTTTTTCGCACAAAAGCCGAAGAAGGCGACCTCGTCCGGCTGCTTTCGCGCACCGGCGAGGCTTTGCGGCAGATCGCCCAGCTCAGAGATTCAAATCCGCAGGCGGCGGAAATTGCCCGGACAACCGCCGAAATTATCTTGCGCGAACCGATCCGATAAAGTTTTTGTTCGTTTTTAACTGACATTTAACATCTAATTTTGTTATGATTTTTTTAGGCTTTACGCCCGATTGAGATTTATGAAAGTTTTACTGGCAGACGAATTAGGATTTTGTTTCGGTGTCGAACGCGCCGTCGAAATGGTTGAAGATGCGCTTGAGGAAGGCGATACGGTTCGGGCGCTCGGACCGCTCATTCATAACGAGCAGGAAATGCAGCGGCTCGGCAAATTTGGCGTGACGACCATTAGCGAACCCGTCCAAATCAAGCGCGGCGAAACCGCCGTCATTCGTGCGCACGGCGTGACGCCCGAAGTTCAGCGCGAATTGGAAGAAAAAGCCTCAAAGGTTGTTGACGCGACTTGTCCGTTTGTGACGCGCGTGCAAAAACTCGCGGCGCGGGCGGCGGAACAAGACCGCCACGTGATCGTCGTCGGCAATCCCGACCATCCCGAAATGATCGGCGTCAAAGGCTATGCGCCGAACCACGCTTTTGTCATTAAAGATGAAACGGAGGTCGCGAGTTTACCGTGGCTGCGACATCCGCTAGTCGTTTCGCAAACAACGATTAAAGCCAAAACCTTCTTTGATACGGCGGAAGCCATCAAAACGAAAACCGACGACGAAGTGCAGGTTGTCAACACAATTTGCTCGGCAACCCGCGACCGGCAGGACGCGGCGCGGGCATTGGCGGGTGAAGTTGACACATTTTACATTATCGGCGGTCGGCATTCATCAAACAGCCGTAAATTATTAGCCGTCTGCGAAGAACAATGCGCGAAAAGTTTTCTGATCGAAACCGAAGAAGAAATTAACCCGCAGGATTTGATCGGCGCGGAACGAGTCGGCGTGACAGCCGGAGCTTCAACGCCGGATTGGCTGATTAAAAAAGTCGTCAAATATATCGAGGAACTCGGCGAGCGGCAGAAAAACGAATTGCCTTTGGCGTAATGTTTAAAATAATTAATATCGTGAAAAAGCAGACTGAAATTTCAATCTGCTTTTTTTATTGATTCCAAAACTTGCTTTAATTTTCCGATGCCTTGTTTGATTTGTTTTTCGTCAAATCCCGTATAGCCGAGAATTATTCCCGACGGCAGATTATTTTTGATGCAGTAAGATGAAAGCGGCGTGAGATTTAGTTGAGATTCAGCGGCTTTTTCGGTAACTTCTTGGTCGTTCAAACCTTCCGCCAACCAGCCGATAAGGTGCATTCCCGATTGTGCCTTTGAGATTTTCAAAAGTCCGCCGAGTTCTTTCTCCGATTCCGCGACTAAAAAATGCTGGCGTTTTTCGTAAAGCGTCCGCATACGCCGCAGATGCCGCGCAAAATGTCCTTCCGATATAAAATCGGCGAGAATCGCTTGCTCAAAAATCGGTGAATGCCAATCGCAAAGCGTACGCGCCGCCGTAAAAATTTCGATTAAATTTTTCGGCACGATCATACAACCTAACCTTAGTGCGGGAAAAATCGTCTTGCTGAAAGTTCCGACATAAATTACGCGCCCGAAATTATCGAGGTTTTGGAGTGATGCAAGCGGTCGTCCGGCGTAGCGAAATTCGCTGTTGTAGTCATCTTCGATAATCCAAGATTGATTCGTTCGCGCCCATTCAAGCAAACTCAAACGACGCGCCAAACTCATCGTTACGCCGGTCGGATATTGATGCGAAGGCGTAATGTAAACAAGTTTTGCCGCGCCGCTTTGTCTTTCGGCTTCTTCCAGATCAAAGCCTTCCGCGTCAATCGCAACGGGAATGATTTGCGCTCCGTTGGAATAAAAAACGCTGTGCGCCTCTTGATAACACGGGTCTTCAATCCAGACTTTGTCGCGTCTTCCAAGCAAAACTCTGGCGATCAAATCAAGTGCCTGCTGGGCGCCGTTCGTGATAAAAATCTGTTCGATTTCGCAATGCACACCGCGCGCCGCGGCAAGATGCGCCGCCGCCGCTTCGCGCAACGGGCGATAACCGGCCGTTTCGCCGTAACCCGAAATCTTATAACGCGACTGGCGAAAACAGCGCACCGCGATTTTCTCCCAAATCTCGAACGGAAATTCGCGGTTTGCCGTCAAACCGTTTTTGAAAGGCAATGAATTTGCCGTGATTTGAAAGCGCGAAATTTTGCTTTGCGTTTCGGTCAATCGTTTGGCAAAAGCGGAAAATTTGACGTTTTCGGTTGAAAGATTTACGAATTTATTTTTCTTTTCGGAGTTTGAAATTTGCAATAAATCTTCGGGAATGTTCGATGCGACGAATGTTCCCGCGCCGGTTTTTCCTTCCAAGTAACCTTCCGCTAACAGCTGTTCAAAAGCATTGACAACCGTAATGCGCGAAACGCTCAATTGTTTTGCCAGCACACGACTCGCCGGCAGACGCACTCCGGAAACCAATTTTCCGCTTAAAATCGCCCGTCGGATAGCTTCGTATATCTGACGATAAAACGGCAAAGCGAAATCTTCGCCATCGAACATTATAAAAGGAATATTTTCGGGCAATTTTGAAAATTTTTTCGATAAATTGGTCATATAAAAAACTGCCGAAATGGATATTTTGTTAGCTCCAATTTCGTTTTAGTATAAATCAAAACGCAGAAAGGAAAAAATAAGAAATGGAAGATTTAAACATTGTCGCCGCATCGGAACTTTCGTCGCCGGACGATTTCGATTTTCTCATCGGAAAATGGCTCGTTCACAACAAAAAATTGAACAAAAGACTGGCTAATTGCGATGATTGGACGGAATTTGAGGCTTTCGGCGAGTGTCGTAAAATTCTCAGTGGTTTCGGCAACACGGATTCTTTCAAAACTGAATTTGACGGCGTTCCGTTTGAGGGAATGACTTTGCGGCTTTTTAACCCGCAGACAAAACTCTGGAGTATTTATTGGGCGGACAACCAAAAAGTCGTTTTGGACGTTCCGCAAATCGGTTCGTTTGAAAACGGCATCGGCGAATTTTACGCCTGCGATGTTTTTGAAGGGAAACCGATTGTCGTCAAATTCAAATGGGACGCGACCAATTCCGAAATGCCGATCTGGAGTCAGGCTTTTTCCGAAGATAACGGCAAAACTTGGGAATGGAATTGGTATATGACGTTTTATAAAGAGAATTGAATTATGAATGAAAGCCAGCAGATACAAGTTATTGAACTGCGAAATTATTTGCTCAAACCGGATACACGGGATCGATTCAGTGATTATTTTGCCGAACATTTTGTTGATTCGCAGAAAGATTTAGGCGGATATGTTTTGGGACAATTCACCGTCAAAGACAATGAAGATAATTTTTTCTGGATCCGCGGATTTGAAAATATGCAGACCAGAAGTAAATTTTTATCTGCATTTTATTACGGTCCGGTTTGGAAAGAATTCGGTCAGGCGGCAAACGAAATGATGATTGATTCGGATAATGTTTATTTATTAAAACCCCTTGATGAATTACAAATCTTTAGAAAAAAAAACGCATTGAAGATAGATTTTTATTTTGCTTTTGACGAAAAATTGAACGAGTTGGTTAATCTCTTTCAAACCGAATACTTGCCGAGTATGACAAATGCGGAAATCGGAGAAACAACGCTGTGGCTCAGCGAACTTTCTGAAAACGATTTTCCAAGGCTTCCTGCTTTTCAATACGAAAATCTTCTAGTTGTGATAAGGACTTTTGAAAAAAACGCGCAACTAAAAGATTTTGATTCCGCTAATAGCGAATTAAAAGGCAAAATAGAACTATTGGTTTGTAAACAGCAGAGTTTAATTAATTATGAAATCTAAAAAAACAGATATTAACCCAATGCCGCCGAATTTCGCCAAGTATATCAACCTTGTCGCCGATGTCGAACTATCCGAAGCCTTTGGTGAAAGTGTTCGGCAATTGGACAAAATAGACAGAAATCTTTTGGCAAGACTCGATGGCAAAATTTACGCGCCCGACAAATGGACGGTCAAAGAAATTCTCCAGCATCTTGCCGATTCGGATCGAATTATGTCGTATCAATCTTTGATGTTGGCGCGGAAAGACGAAAGCGTTTTGCAAGGTTTTGACGAAAAACTACACGTTAAAAATGCGCATGCCGAAAACCGCACGATTGATGATTTGATTGATGAAATAAAAATTGCCCGTGCTTCGACAGCGGCGCTGTTTGAGAGTTTTGACGATGAAATGCTTCTCACTAAAGCAATCAACTGGAAACACGAAATTTCAGTGTTGGCGATGGGTTTTACGATCATCGGTCACCAGATTAATCATTTCAATCTCATCGAAGAAAATTATTTTCCGTTAGCGAATTAGAAAACAATAAATTATGGGAACAAAAATTATGAAACAAAACAATCAAAATCAACTTGTCAGAAGTAATGAAATAGAATGGAAATCTCTCACGGAGATTGATGAAGACAATGTTTCTGGCGTTTATGTCAAGTCTTTGATGTTTGACGATAAAACGCAGCGTTCGCCGACGATTCTTTTGAAGTTTGAGGCAGGCGCAAAATATCCTTTGCACAATCATCCCGGCGGCGAAGAGGTTTTTGTTCTTGAAGGCGATATTCATCTCGGTAAAGATCATTTGCACGCGGGTGATTATCTTTTCACTGCGCCGAATAATCTTCACGCCGCGAGAACGGACGGCGGATGCGTGGTACTTCTCAAAGCTAATTTAGCAACCAAATTTGTAAAACAATGAGCGAACAAATTACCCAAACAACGCGCACAAAACTGAAACGTCTGCCGAAACGCGGAAATTTTGAACGTGAAACAATTAACAAAATCCTTGACGAAGCAATTGTTTGCCACGTCGGATTCGTGGTTGATAATCAGCCGTTTGTGATTCCGACCTCGTTTGCAAGGATTGATGACCGTTTGATGATTCATGGTTCGGCGGCGAGCCGGATGATGAGAAATTTAAGCGAAGAAATTGACGTTTGCGTGACTGTCACGCTGATTGACGGATTAGTTTTGGCGCGTTCGGCTTTTCATCATTCGATAAACTACCGCTCGGTTGTGATTTTCGGCAAAGCGAAAGTTGTCAGCGACGAGAATGAAAAATTTGACGCGCTTCGTGCTTTTACCGAACATATCGTGCCGAATCGCTGGTCGGAAATTCGTCCGCCGAGCGCGAATGAACTGAAAGGAACAACTGTTTTATCACTTCCGCTCACGGAAGCCTCGGCGAAAATCCGCACGGGAAATCCGGTTGATGACGAGGAAGATTACGATTTAAATGTTTGGGCCGGCGTGCTTCCTTTAAATCTGACGACGGGCCAGGCAATTAACGATGACCGATTAAAAAGCGGAATTGCCGTTCCGCAAAACATTTTAAATTACAGCCGAAAAAAATGATTGCAATTGCCGAAACAGATAAAGAAATTCAGGATTGTTACGCCGTAATGACGGAGCTTCGACCGCATATTTTGTTTGACGAATTTCTGCCGAGAGTTAAAAGACAGGCGGGAAATTCCGGCTTTCGATTGATTTATTTGAAGGATGAAGAGGTTAAAGCGGTCGGCGGATTCAGAATTTCCGAATGGCTGGCAGGCGGCAAATATCTCGAAATCGAAGACCTCGCCACAAAAGACGGCGAAAGGTCAAAAGGCTACGGCGGCGAATTGTTTGATTGGTTAGTTGAATTTGCAAAGCACGAAAATTGCGCTCAAGTTCGGCTCGTTTCACACGTCAAAAGATTTGGCGCACACCGCTTCTATTTGCGTAAGGGAATGATTTTCGAAGCGCATTATTTTTCGATGAGTTTAATTTAAAAAGCCGTGTGAGTTGAAACACTCACACGGCAAAATTTGCTTTTGGTCAAATTTAATTAACCGGCTCAGTCCACTTCGGCATCGAAACTGATTGATTCAGATAAACGCCGAACTCTGTTCCCGATTTAACTTGAGCATCTTCACCTTTAGTGAATTTATCACCCAGAAAGCCGCCTGCCGCACCAAGAATACCGCCGATCAAGGCGCCTTTTCCCCCGCCGATTGCCGCACCGAGAATTGCCCCACCGCCTGCCCCGCCGCCGATGAAGATGATTTTACGATTCTTCATCTTGTCGCCCGAAGCCGTACTTTCATTGTCACTTTTCGCGTCTTTCGTGTTTAAATCGGTCAAAGAACCATTGATTGAACGTGAACTTCCGGTCGGCAGTCTAACTGACCTGAAGCTAACGCTGATTTGTCCCGGATTGCCGCCTTTTTTCGCCGGAACAACCGTATCAACGCGACCTGTTACCGTGCTTCCTGTCGGAATAACAATCACTCCTGTGTTTGAATAAACAGGTTCAGTGACGGTCGTCGTAAAAGTGTCGCCGACTTTCGCCGTTTTTGAACTGATATTGCTGTTCATACGAACACGAAATGTCGTTCCGGTGTTAACCGTATAAAGTTTAACGGTCGGTCTGACGACGGTTTTTCTGACGGTCGTTTTTCTACGAATGACCGGCTTTTTCTTTTGCGCCATTGTGTCAGTCGCGCTGAACGCCAATAAAAGTGCTAAAATCGCTGTTAAAAATTTGAAATTCAATATATTTTTCATACTTCACCTTACCCCTTTTAATTTGCTGAAAACTAACGTTCAAAACTTCTAACGCGTCAGTCGTGCTTTTGACGACGGACGGTTTTGAAGCGTTGTCTTAATTTTCTTTGGCGAGGCAATTTTTGATTTAAGTTTAGCACTAGCCGCCGTAAAAATAAAAATTACGAAATTTTTTTATAAATTCTTGAAATCAGCGTTTATTAGGCGTATATTCAAGGCAACATTACATTTCGTTACTCTCGGTCAGCGTAACCCTTGATTCATTAAAATCAAGGGTTACATTGCTTAAAGAGGAAAGTTAAACAAGTTTTTGCAAAGGGAATTGTCTATCAATATGCCACTATTTCATCAAGCACTTCTACTTTTCGCGCTTAATTTTCTCGACGCAGTTTTGACTATTTATTGGGTTCGTAATGGTTTTGCTACTGAAGGAAATCAATTAATGGCGACGCTTTTGGATATTGGCGATTTGCCTTTTTTAGCGGTCAAAGTCGCGATCGGGGCGGTCACGGCACTTGTTTTCTGGCGATGGAGAAATCTGCGGCTGGCGAAATATGGCTTGGCGGTCGCGTTGGCAATTTATATCAGTTTGATGGGCATTCATTTTTTCACAGGACTTTCCGCTCTCGGCTATGTTTCCAATACTTTCGTCAATGACTTAACTGTTTGGTCAACCGGTTTGCTTGCTTAAACGGGTCAGAACATCTCAAGCGGTCGCCAGAAGGCTTGGTGAAATTTTAAGATAAAACAGGATCGTAGAATTCCTTTCCACACATTACCAGTCACGGTTCCGACCATTCAAAAAAAGTCTTTTTTTACACGACTCGTTGTTTTATACTTAGATGAAACAGCGAGTTGTTTTTTTCGTAATTCAACACGCAACGATTTTTTTCGGATTCCGCATCAAATACTTGGAAATTTTTCAATAGAAGTAGGAAATTATGTCAAATAAAGCAGTTTATCAATTATCGGCACGGCAATTAGTCCTTTTGGCTTTTGCCTCGGCGCTCATCGCCGTCGGAACAGTTGCTTGTCTGAGCAATTTCGGCGGTTTGTTTCAGTTGAGAAATTCAAACATTGCGTCAGCGGAAAATGCGCCGACACCACAGGGAATTTCTAATCCGGCAACAGTCAGCGACGAGCAAAACAGCATTGAAGTTTATAAATCACTCGCCCCCGGCGTGGCCTTTATTACGACGAGTTCGCAGGTTCAGAATCTTTACGGGGAAGATTTTGAAACTGAAAAAGGTAACGGCTCAGGTTCGGTGATTGACGCCCAAGGTCATATTTTAACGAATTATCACGTAATTGAAGGTTCGACGAAACTGACCGTCAGTTTCGGCGGTGAAAAGGTTTATCAGGCAAAAGTTATCGGCGGCGACCCGGACACGGATTTAGCCGTCATTCAAATCGAACCGGGCGCAGACAAATTAACGGTGGTGCCGCTCGGCGATTCCGACCAGCTCGATGTCGGACAAAAAGTTTTGGCGATCGGCAATCCGTTCGGTTTGGACAGAACTTTGACGACCGGCGTTATTTCGGGCTTACAGCGTCCGATCCGCGCCCGCAACGGTCGTCCGATTGAAGGCGCGATTCAAACTGACGCGTC
>JBDTZT010000771.1:0-2500 GCA_040005005.1 Actinomycetota bacterium | reverse complement strand
GCGCCGATGATGATTACTTTTTGTTTAGTCATAATTTGAATGACGACTGTTGAATTGCGGTTTTTGTATTTCGTATGACATCCGAATGTTCTGATTTTATAATATCTTGAAGAATCTTTTCCGTTTCAACGTAAAGACGAAGACTTGCGATGCCGCGAGTTTCGATAGACGATTCTTGCTCGAAACCACAAGCAATTTTGTGTTGCAAACTCCATGCGGAATTTTTTCCAACCTCTTCTTGCGCTTGTCGAAAATATGAATTTTCGCTTTTAATCATCATACCGCACTGTACTGTTATTATTTTTGTCAAACCAAGCAACAGCCCGATTGTTCCATATAAAACGGCTGATTCATCCTTTCGTTTCAAGGATCCGAGAATCTTATGCGCTTCTTCGGCATCGCCCATTAAATTATAACTTGCAAAATCATCAGCCGCTTTTTGCAGCGAATTCCAAACAAAATCTTCGGCTGTTTGTTTGAGTTTGGTCAACGAGCCGTTTTTGTCCGCCATTATCCTGGCTTGTCGCAAACCCGGAATTGACCAAATGGCTGTTTCGGGTCTTTCTGTTTCTTTCAATTTGGCTTCGACCGTTGAGGTTGAAATACTTATTAAATAGTTGTCGTGGTATTTCAAAATGTATTTTTCGGTTTCGTCCGACGGAGCATTTGTAATGAATCTGAGCAAATCGACATCGCTGTAAGGCGTCGCCTCGCCGCGAGCATGACTGCCGGTTAGAAGAAAGCCGACTGTCGATTCATCGTCAAAGTCGTTTGCAAGTTTTTGAAGAAAAGTTTTTGATATGGAGAACATATTTTTGATTATTCTAAACACTTCTTCAAAATCTCAGCAAAACAAAACACATCCAAAAACGAATTATAAAGCGGAACGGGCGCGACGCGAATTACGTCAGGTTCGCGCCAATCTGCTATTACGCCTTTTTGGGTGACTGCCTTGAAAAGAGTTTTGTCTGAATCTTTGACGCGAATCGAAAGCTGACAACCGCGCTCGTTTTCATCTTTCGGCGTGATGACACAGATGCGTTCGTCGCGGATTTCGCCGAGCAAAAACTCTAAATAGTTTGTAAGTTTGACCGATTTTTCGCGCAAATTTTTCATTCCGGCTTCTTCAAAAATATCCAAAGACGCGCGTAACGATGCAAGCTGAAAAATCGGCGGATTCGAGAGTTGCCAGCCTTCCGCGCCGCGCATCGGTTTGAATCGGTCGCCCATCAAAAAGCGCGTTTCCTTATCGTGTCCCCACCAACCCGCAAAACGCGGCAAATCAAATGCGTCGGCGTGGCGTTCGTGGACGAAAACTCCGGCAATTCCGCCCGGACCCGAATTTAAGTATTTATACGAACACCACGCCGCAAAATCAATATTCCAATCGTGTAAGGAAAGTTCGATATTTCCCGCTGCGTGCGCCAGATCGAAACCGACGACCGCACCCGCATTATGTCCGATTTCGGTTATGCGTTTCATATCAAAGACTTGTCCCGTGTAGTAATTCACGCCGCCGAGCAGAATTAACGCAATTTCATCGCCGTTTTCTTCGAGTGTTTTTTCAATATCTTCGGCTCGCAAAGTTGTTTCGCCTTCTCGCGGTGTTAATTCGATAAGCGCGTCTTTGCGCTCTTCGGACGCATTGCCGGCATCCTGGCGGCGTTCCCAAAAATTAATCTGCGACCCGACAGCGTATTGGTCGGACGGAAACGCGCCTTTTTCGATGACAATTTTGTATCTCTGCACGGTCGGGCGATAAAATGAAACCATCAGAAGATGCAGATTAACGGTCAGCGAATTCATCACGACCGTTTCGAGCGGCTTTGCCCCAACGATTTTCGCCATCTGTTCGGTGAGAAATTCGTGATACGGCATCCACGGGTTTTTCGCGTGAAAATGTCCTTCAACGCCCCAATTTTCCCAGTCTTTAAGTTCTTGCTCAATAAACTGACGCGTAGTTTTCGGTTGGAGTCCGAGCGAATTTCCCGTGAAATACAAAACATTTTCACCGTTCGGTTGTTGCGGAATATAAAATTTTTCGCGGAAATGCCTGAGTGCATCTTGCTCGTCCATTTTTCGAGCAAAATCTTCGGACGCTTCAAAGCTTATCATTTGTGTCGGCATCATTGAGAATTATACAGGAACATTTTGCCCATTAAAGACACAAAATAAATGAAAATAAAAAAATAAATTTTCCTGCATTTCGTGTCTTTCGCGGGCAAAATTTCTTAAATTCCGAGTTCCGCTTTAGCTTCGGAAAATTTTTCGACGGCAAACTGCAAATCTTGCAAAGAATGCGCCGCCGAAACCTGTGTGCGAATTCGCGCTTTGCCTTTCGGCACGACCGGAAACGAAAACGGAATGACATAAACGCCTTTTTGAAGGAGCGATTCAGCCATTTTGACTGCCGGGATTGCGTCGCCGAACATCACAGGAACAATTGGATGTTCGCCGGGCAGAATTTCGAGTCCGATTTTTGATAATTCAGTGCGGAAAT
>JBDTZT010000770.1:0-2522 GCA_040005005.1 Actinomycetota bacterium | reverse complement strand
CCTCTTAAAAATCTGAACGTTTTCGGTTAAGGCATTCGTCGCAGAAGAAATCAAAACTACCAAAAACAACACAAAAATCGGCGCGGCAACCGCCGGCGCAAACCACATCAGAAAACTCTTTTTGTTTTTTGGCTGATCATCTTCTTTCGCCGAGGTTTTATTACTGAAACCTAGTATCAAAGTTAACAAACCGGAAAGTCCGCCGACCGATGCAAACAAACTTCCCTTCCAAGGCAATTCAAAAATGCGGGGACCAAAAATTACCGCCGTTGAAATAACACTCCAACCGATGATGACCATCAAAACCCACGCTCCCAATCGTGCCATCCATTCGCGGTCTTCATCATCCGTGAACCGAACGGCAAGCCCGATAAACAACGTCGCGGCAAGCAAAAACACCAGCAAAAACAACGGTGCGCCGAAACAAACGAAAAATTTAGGGGTGACTTCATCGACAACTCTATTTCCAAAAATTTCATATAATCCCGAACTCATCCATAAAAGATTTTTGACCACCAGATAAAGCAATGCCCCGCCGACCGCACCGCTGACAACTGACGCGACCGGTTCAGCCAAATACACGCGGTATAAATGCTTAAACTTTCCCCAAAGGCTTTTATCTGTTTGTTTTTTTGCTTTTTTCTTTTCCCTTCTTGAAACACGAATAAATTTCCGCAACATAAAAGCCCAGGCTAAAAAATATCCGCCCAGAAACAAAAGCTCGCTGAATAAAATTAAATCAATCAGGGTTAAATTTTGTGTATTTAAAAGACTTCCAATCCATTGACTAAAAGGAGTATGAAAACTTCCCCGATTCCAAGCCCAAAATGTGCTAATGCAAAAGGCTAAAACAATTAGCCACACTAAAACCCAGCCCAGAACTTTTGCTTCGACCGATTTAATGATGCCGATGTTGTCGGTTTTATAGGTTTGATCAACCCACGAATATTTTTTAAAACTCGGTCGCATCGCGTTGATATTCAATACGCCGCCAACTCCGCCAATAATTGCCAAACCCAACAAAACATACTGCCAAAAACCTGAATAATTCAAGCCGATAAACGTTACGAACATCTTTGGCAGAATCAAAAATGCCGCAATCAACGGTACAAAAACCGTCCAGTTTAGCAAAAGGTTTCGTAAATAAACTGCGACCAAAGTCCAGGTGTCCGCCGAGAATAATCCCGGACGCGGACTCATATAATTGCTGTATGACCGTAAATGTGTGATTTCCGGTGGTTCAGGCAAATCCGCCGTCTGTAAGATTAATTTTTTTTCGACCTTCTGCGCCTTTTCGTTCGTAAAATCCGTTTTGTTTTCGTCAATCCGATGAATCCAAGCCGACAACCAGCTTCCGATATAGCCGCCGCCCGAAACTGTCGAAATGTAGTCAAACTTGCTCAACAAATTATGTTTTGCCAAACCTTGGAGTACGCCCAACCCAAAAGTTGCGCTCCGGATTCCGCCACCCGAAAAACAGACTGCCGCAATTCGTTCTCCATTTTTTCCTCTTTCAACAGATTTTTCGTGAACTTTGGCGCGGATTAAATTCAGCATTTCAAACCGGAAATTCGCCCTGTTTGCGGAATTTTCTAACCCGTCCCATTTTCCCGCCCGGATAAGTTTTTCAATTTTTTCAGAGGCATTCGTTTTTAGTTCCGAATAATCATCTTGAAAAAAAATTCCCAATTGAAAATATTCTTCCAAAAGATTTTGGTAAAGCATCTTGACAAGGTTGGAATCTTCGATAAAATCTGCAAAAAGCCGGTAAAATTTATCCCTTTCGACATCATCACTTCGAAGATTTTCCAGTTTCATCTCGCCTTCCAACAGTTTCCTCGTTTCCCTGTAAGTTTCTCTCAGATTTTCAGGTAATTGCTCTAATTTTCTTTTGAATAGTGAAAAATCGCTCGACAGATTTTTCGGGACTAAATCAGTATTGTTTGAATTTTCCATGTTTCCTCCGTGGTTTTGGAAAAAGTGGAACCCTCGGTCGAACCGAATTTCTTTTTCTAAAAGACATTTCGGGTTGGCTCAACCGGACAAATTAAGTAAATCGGATAAAACAACTTATTTATAAGCTAAAAACAAAAAAATATCCACATTTTTTTTCTCTGCGCAATTTTTGCTACACTCTTCTGTGAGATTATTGAAGAAAAATGGAAGCGAATTCTTATAAAATTTTTCCGCTCGGAACTGATGCTTTGACAATCGAATTCGGTCACGAAATCTCAATCGAATTAAATGACAAAACTATCAATCTTTTTCACTATTTTGAAGCAAATCCATTTACCGGCTTGATCGAAACCATTCCGGCTTATTGTTCTTTTACGATTTTTTACGATGTTTTGACTGTCAGAAAAAGATTTCACGAATTTTTGACGGCTTTTGAAGCCGTCAAAAATCTTGCTGAATTTGCCTTGCTGAATTTGGCTGAATGGCCGGTTGGTAAACCTCGGCTGATTGAAATTCCCGTCAATTTCAGCCAAGAATTTGCGCCTGATTTGGAATTTGTCGCGTCA
>JBDTZT010000769.1:0-2531 GCA_040005005.1 Actinomycetota bacterium | reverse complement strand
TTCGAGAAACGGCTTTGCCGCGTGATAAGACCGAAAAACGTTTCGCAAATACACAAATGAACAAAATAAAGGCGTAAAACCTAAAATTCCGATTAAGAACAACAACCCGATTACACTAAACGGAAACAAAACGACGCCGACGATAAACGAAATAATTCCGCCGACTAGAAATAATCCGGTCAAAAATCCGTTGAGCCAGTTGAGTTTTGCACCCCAAATTAGCCACGCCGTCATTGCCATAATCGAAACAAAGCTTAAAAGATAAGCAAAAGGTTTGTAAGTTCCGAATAAAGTTTCTCCGAAACCTTGGGTTTTAAATACAATCGGATCAAAAGCAAAACAGATGACAGGCAAAAACACGCCGCAAATCCAATCGAATATTCTTTGCGCTTTGGTTGACTGCGCTTGAAATTGTCTTTTCCAAAATCCGACTTTCAGCAGCGGGGCAAGTTTCGTGTCAGATTCTTTATTTAATTCGAGTTGCTGCATAATTTTTCTCTTTGATTTTCCTACTTCACGCTGACGGTTTGTATTTGTTGCTCAAGTTTGAAGTAATTTCGTTTGTGCCAAAAGCTGTCTTCGTCGCCAACCAAAACCGCTTCGATATAATTATCAATTCCGTAACCGTCCTTTAAATCAAGACGCGGATTTTTCACGTCCGTCGGAATATCGAAAACGATTTCTTTCGTAAAAGTTTCGGTCGGCGCGATTGTCTTTTCAAATTCGGGTTGTTCGCCCAAAAACTTTTCGGCTTCCGTGTCGCGCTCGAATGTGCGTTTCTGCTCGTCAACGACTTTCGCTTCCGTCGCAATGAGCCGCAAAGGCTCGCGTTTCGCATCGCTGAACACTTTGACCTTGACGATATAAAATTCGCCGTTTGCCGTGCGGTTGCCGAGTGTCGTCGCTTTTCGCACATCAACCACGCTTGTGTGCAAATGACAATCAAGATAAAATCCGCAAAACTCTTTCGATTCGTTCAACGCAAGTGTTTTTTCGACGCTGAAAATCGAACTCATCAGAAAAATAATGATGTAAAAACTAAACCAAACGGTGACTCCGCCAAGAACAAAATTTTTCAGCCACGCTTTTTTTGTCCATATCGAAATCGCTAGTAAAATCGCGGCGAGAATTGTCCCGCCAATCGTCATCAACAATAAAATTGCGCCCATAATTTTCTCCTATTTTCCTTTCATCGCGTTGATTAACGCTTCCATATGATTCAGATAACGATTCAATGCCTCGCGCCCGGCGTTTGTAATTCGATATTCGGTCAGCGGAACGCGACCTTTAAATGATTTTTCGCAGGTCAGATAACCTGCTTCTTCGAGTCTTCGGGCGTGAACGCTGATGTTTCCGTCCGTCGTGTTCAGAAGATTTTTCAAATCCGTGAAAGACAAAGCTTCATTCGCCGCGAGCGCAGAAATGATGCCTAACCGCATTCGTTCGTGAATTACTTTGTCGAGTTCGTTTGAAACATTTTCCGCCGCTTTTTCAATTTTTAAGGCTTGCGGTTTTGTCGTTTCGCCTTCTGAATCGCTCTTTTTTAATGCTGAATTTCTTGCCATAACTTTTACCCGCCAAATTTGCGCCCGATGATAAATCCGAAAACGATGTGCAAAACTCCGAAACTTAGTCCCATCATCGAATTTCCCAAACCTGTCGGCAGAAAAAACGTGATTGCGCCGAGCGCGATAAAACACCAACCCATGACCGGCACGACTTTGACGGAAAATGCGCCGCCGCACACGACCGCCGCGCCGTAACATAAAATCCACGTCGGAACCATTACCTCAAAATGTCCGAATCGCCAGAGTCCGAGCGTGATAAAAACGCCGCACAGCATCGGCGGCAGCGAATTCATGACCAATTTTTTCGCCGGGGCGGACAATAAAGAGGTTTTGCTGATTCTCGATTTCTGCCAGAGCGCAAAAAGTCCGATGGCAAACGCCAAAACCGCCTCGGTCAGCCAAACAATCAGCCAATCTCTGCTGATATAAAGCTGATTATTGGCGATATATGCCGCGACAAGTGCTGTCGCGCCCATCAAAATTCCGCCGTAA
Source organism: Actinomycetota bacterium (assembly GCA_040005005.1). GTDB lineage: Bacteria > Acidobacteriota > Blastocatellia > Pyrinomonadales > Pyrinomonadaceae > JAFDVJ01. The sequence goes on along the minus strand of JBDTZT010000769.1, from coordinate 471 downwards.
CCCGGAACGCTCGTAAAAACCGTCGAGCGTTCCATCGTTTCACGGATAAATTTCAAATTATCAAAAGCGCGGTCGCCAATATTTATCGGCTGATTTGTTGGCGCTTCGTCTTTGCGGATTGTTTGTGTTCGTGCCATATCGTTTTATAAAACTATCTCAAGTAATTTTGTTTGTCAAGAACTTTATACTATAAAGTAAAAAAATGACACGGAAATTTTTACAAATGGAAAAAAACCGATTATTTCACGCCGAGTTGTTGACGGTAATTTTTAATTTCCGCGTCGGTTGAACTTTGCGAATTGTCGAGAAATTTTTGAAAGGTCTGAGTTGTTTTGTCGGTTTCGCCCGCGTCCCGATAAAGCGAACCGAGCAGAAATTGCGAGCGCAGACAAAGCGGGCGCGATTGCGGATTGACGAGCGGCTGAACGCTTTCGAGTTCCTGCAAAGCCGATTCTTTTTGGTTGGTCGTGT
>JBDTZT010000112.1:0-8470 GCA_040005005.1 Actinomycetota bacterium | reverse complement strand
GCGAAATCGAACGCCAAGATTTGCGGGAATTTTCCGTGCTCGATGTCGGCGCCGGATCGGGCGAATTTTTGCGGATGATTGCCGGATTTGTGCGGAAACAAAACCGGAAAGCCAATCTTTTTGGTCTCGAATTAAACGAGCGTTCGGCGCAAGCGATTTTGGAAGAATCGAAAGATTTCGGCGAAATCGAATCAATTCGCGGCGATGCGCTGAACTTGCCTTTTCCGGAAAACTCCTTTGATTACACGGTTTGTTCGCTTTTTACGCATCATTTTACCGACGAAACGGTCGTCAAAATCTTAAGTGAAATGGCGCGGGTGGCGCGGCGCAAAATCTTTGTCATTGATTTGCATCGGCACCAAATGGCGCATTTTTCGTACCAAATTTTTTGCACAGCTTTTCGCATCAGTCCGCTCGTCCGCGAAGACGGCTTGCTTTCGATTTTGCGTTCGTTTATTCCTGATGAGTTAAAATTTTTAGCCGAAAAAGCAAATTTGGAAAATGTTTCGGTCGAGAGACATCTTCCTTTTCGACTTGTCTTGGAAGCCGAAAAATCAAATCAAATGATCTGATTTTAATTTTTCGAGATGCGCTTCGACCGATTTGACGGCAAGCGAAAAAATTTGCGAATTAAGGTTTTGATAAATGATTCCGGCAATTTCTTTCGCCGTTTTTGCGCCGTTTTGAAATGCTTCCAAAACTTGTTTTTCACGTTCTAAACGATGCTCGATATATTCTTCGATTTTGCCCCGCGCATCAAAAATCGCCGCCCCGTGCGACCCGCAAAGATGTCGCAGTTTCGGCAGATTTTTCATTCTTTCGAGCGAGTTTAGATAATCGGTCATATCGCCTTCGGGCGGCGCAATCAAAACAGTTCCCGCATTGACCACATTATCTGATGAGAGTAAAAAGCCGCGCTCTTCATCATAAAAACACAGATGTCCGCGAGCGTGTCCGGGCGTGTGAAGTGCTTTTAATTCAAACTCCGCGCCCGATTCGTCTTTTAATTTGATAATTTCATCGGCTTCGATAAAATTTTGAAACTCGACTTTTCCAGAAAGGCTTTCCGTCGTGATCTTATGCGCGGAGATCGGAATTTCAAGACCGAATTTCGCGCGGAAATGATTTTGCAAGGCAGTTTCGCCGCCGAAATGATCACGGTGCAGATGCGAAACGATAATTCCGGCGCACGAAAAACCTTTTTCGATAAAAGAATCGATCAATTCAAAAAGTCTCGCCTGTTCCGATTCATCTTTTGAAGCCGCGTCAATCACGACGAAATTTTTGCGCCCGACAATAAAACAATTCGTATGCGTCGCGGGCGGCAGCGTTTCGGTTTTGAGCGGAAAGCAAATAATGCGCGGATTGAGTTCGATATAATTGATTTTTCCGTCGCAATTTTGCGATTTTTCGAGTAATTTTTCACCGCAAAGGCGTAGAGAGGTAGAGATATTTAAATCGGTTTCTTTTGCGTCTTTGTGCTTTTGCGGGAAACTTTCTTCCAGTTTTTGCAGCGAAATCAAAACCGGCGGCGAAATCAAAACTTCTGAATTCGCCCAACTCTTCAAGGCCTCTTCCGGCGTGATAAATTCGGGCGACAGCATTTCTGTAATTGCTTCATAAGGCGCTTGCCGCAAAGGACATTTGGCGATAAAAAACCGTGTTTTGAAACGCACGGGCGAAAATTGAGGCGTGGTCCAAAATCCCGTGTCGAAAAAATCTTCCGCGTCAATCCATAAATTCCAATCGGCGAGAATTTCGCCGAAATTGCTTCGGCCCGAAATCAAATCGTCGTGAAGCGAGGTGCGTTGACCTTTCGTCAGTTTTTCACCGTTTCTAACGAGCAAAACGCCGACTTCTTCAAATAGTTCACGCACCGCACAGACAATAAATTTCGCAAAATCTTTGTCACCGCAATTTTTAATGGTAATTTGACTATCTGTTTCATCAACCTTTCCGCCCGGAAAAGCGTGAAATCCGCCTAAGAAGGAAATTTTCGGATTGCGCTGTGCCCAGAGAACTTTCGATTCGTCCTCATTTAATAAAATGATCGCCGCCGCGTCTTTCGGCATGGTAGATTTTTGATTCACGATATTCAACCTGGAACTAATTTTCGAACATTCCCAGCTTTGCCAGTTGCGTCAGACTTTCATCGAGCCAATCCGGCAAATCTTTCAAAAGCGTTTCTTTATCTTCAACGTCTTCGCTCTGCTCGATAAATTCGCGCATTTCCGTCAAAATTTGTTCATGTTTTCGCGTTCCGTCGCAACTTTCGAGCAGATGACGCGAGATTTCATCTTCGATCTTTACGTCGAGATTCAAAAGCGTCAAGACATTATTCGCTTGCGGAAGCTGCCAAAGAGCAAGTTCGTTGACCTTCGGTTTTTCGCTCACTGAGGTTGTCGCTGCGGGCTGAAAAAGATGAAGTTCGATCAAACCCGTGCCGCGACAAATTTGCAGAAAAATCGCGCTGGCAATGTAAAGTTGCTCGTCCCAATTTTGCGTTTTAAATCCCTGACCAATAATAGTTTCTTTCGCTTTTTGTAAAAGTTTTGGAAAAGAAATCGCCTGTCCCCAAATTTGTCCGAGATGCACGAGCGCGGCTTTCGCAAGCGGATGGTCAATCTCGATGCCGACACCTTTCAGCCCGACGAATTTTTCGACCTTTTGAGTCGCAAGTTCGGGTTTTTGCGAACGCGGGCGAATCGAAGAAGCAACGAGAAATTTTTTTATCGCCGGCGGTTCGGGATTGCGCTTAACCGCAATTTCTTCACGGCAAAAAAGCGTCTGACGAAAGATTCGTCCGCGAAAAAAATCGAGATATTGTTCTTTTTCAATAATGTCATCAAGTGATTCGATAAATTCCCTTGCTTCGCTTGATAAACTTTGCGTGCCCATCGCGTGAAGTTCGGCTTCGGCGAGATATTGCAAATTGTTTTGTTTCAGGAGTTCGGCGAATTCGTGAAAGTAAAAAGCCTGATTGATGTCCGATAAATCGTCGTGAAAAATGTCCGCCGCGTCGTGTTCAAAATGGCGTTTGAGTTCTGCTTGCAAAATCGGCGCAAAGATTTCTTTTTCGGTCGCATTTTCGGCAAGAAAAGCGAGAAACGAAATGGATTTGCCGACTTTTTCGAGCGGTTCAGCAAAATGTTTCGAGTGAAAACGCAGCATTTTTTGCACCATTTGCCGATGATGGGCGCCCGGAAAAGCGTTGTAGCTGATGTATCCGACACCGTTTTCTTCCAAAAATTCCCGGTAAAGTGCGAGAATTCGCCCGCGCACAAAATCCGGCACCCACGAAAAAAGTCCGTGCGCGATAACGTAATCGAATTTGCCAAACTCGGCGACCGACATTTCCATCACATCCATCTGGTAAAACTCAACATTTTGTAAATTCAAGATTTCTGCCGATTTTTTTGCGTCAATAATGTGATTTTCCGCCAAATCAACGCCGACAAATGTTGCGTTGGGAAGATTAAAAGCGTGTGAAATAAGATTGCTTCCGTTGCCGCAGCCGAGTTCAAGAACGCGGCACTTTTCGACCTTCGCCGGATTCATTCCAAAAAGGGTCGCAAGCGTCGCCAGCCGGTCAGGATGCGTCTGCAAAAAAAACTTGCTCGGATACGGCATCACATCATACGAAAAGATTTCTTCCATTTTTCCTCCGAAAATTCTTTTTTAGCGACTTTATCACAAATTTGGCTTTTTCCCACAAAACAAAGACCTGTGAAGAAAGATATTTGAGCAGTTTGCGAAAAGATTTTTCGGCGCACAATCGAAACACTTTGAGAAATCTTCAAGTTCAAATATAATCGGCTCGTTATTGGAAAAATTGTTCTGTAAACAAAAGCTAATATGAATTCGGGTCAAACCAAATTATTTTCAAATTCATTTATAATCCGATACGGCGGAGCTTTTGTTTTTGTTATTGTGGCGACCGCTATAACACTGTTGCTTTGGTCGTTGCTGGTAAAGCCTGTCGGTTCCCCGCTATTTTTGGGAGCAATTGCGCTGAGTGCTTGGTTATTCGGTTTTCGTCCGGGTATTTTCGCTTCTATTATTGCGGGAATTATTATTGATTACTGTTTAGTTGAGCCTTTATATGAATTTAGCGGTTCGCGTGAAGAAATTCTCAGACTTCTCGTATTTGTCGCTGAAGGTACTTTTCTAAGCTGGCTAATTTCGGCACGCACTATTGCGGCGGAAGAAATCAGAAATTCACGCGAACAACTGCTTGCCTTATCGCTGCATCAACAAACTTTGCGCGAAGCCGAACAGAAAAGAATTTCTCTCGAAATACACGATGAATTAGGGCAAGCATTAACCGGAATGAAAATGGAAGTTCACTGGGTAAAACGGCAGATTAACGGACAAAATAATAAGACATTTCAAACTCCCGTCACCGAAAAATTAACTGAATTATCAAAGTTGATTGATGCCACGATTGTTTCGGTGCGACGTATTTCAACCGAACTCAGACCGGCGATTCTCGATGATTTCGGATTGATTGCCGCAATTGAATGGCAAGCGCGCGAATTTGAACGCAAAACCGATGTTTCCTGTTTGCTGAAATCCGATATTGAAAATCTTGATTTGAGTGCGGAAGCAACGACCGCGGTTTTTCGTATTTTCCAAGAAACACTGACAAATATTACCCGACATGCCAATGCTTCGCTAGTCAGAGTTAATCTTAAATTGTCCGGCGAACAAATTTTAATGCGTGTCGAAGATAACGGCAAAGGCATTGATTTGAATAAAATAAAAAACGGCAGTTCGCTCGGCGTTTTGGGAATGCGTGAACGAACCAGATTGATTAGCGGAAAGTTAAATATCTTTAAAGGAAATAATGGCGGAACGACGGTTGAACTAACTTTTCCGGCGACTGCAAATTATTCAAAATAACTCGGAACAAATGATCAGAATCGTAATCGCCGACGACCATACGATTGTCCGGCACGGCTTAAAACAGATTGTCGATGCCGAGCTGAATATGACGACCGTCGGCGAAGCCAAGAACGGCAATGAAGTTTTAGAATTGGTGCGAAAAACACCGACAGATATTGTTGTTCTCGATATTTCGATGCCCGGCAGAAACGGTTTGGAAACTCTCAAAGACTTAAAACGCGAATATCCTTCGATAGCCGTGATTGTGCTCAGTATGCATCCGAAAGACCAGTATGCGGTGAGAGTTATAAAAGCCGGCGCATCCGGCTATCTGACGAAAGAAGATGCGCCGGAAGAACTGGTCAACGCCATAAAAAAGGCTTTTCGCGGTGAAAAATATATTACTCCCGAAGTTGCCGAATTATTGGCGGATTACATCGAACACGGCTCATCTGACACGCCGCACAAATTGCTGTCGGACCGCGAATATCAGGTTTTCTGTGAAATCGGAAAAGGAAAAAGCATCACCCAAATTTCCGATGAGCTTTTTCTAAGTGTCAAAACTATCAGCACTTACCGAACACGTATTATGGAAAAAACCGGAATGGCCACCAATGCCGAAATTACCCGCTATTGTATAGACTATAATTTTATTTAACCTCTAAAGATTTCTTTATCTAATTATTCATTTTAAAACAATTTACCGTTTATCAGAATTTGTCTGACAAATAATTAGCCAATTTTCCGACATGAAAATCAGATGTTTATTGATTGTAAAGAAATGTAAAGTAAGGCATTTTAGTTACATAATCAATTGTAATCTCAAAATAAATATTGATTGTGAAGTGACGGGAAAAGCAAACAACAACCCAAAATTCAATTTTTTGGGTTATTTCGCAATTTAAAGATGTCATCAATTTGACTCAAAACCATATTTTGATTTGGCATTGATTTAATGTTTCTTAAAACATTTAACCGATAAAAACAAAATTAACTAAATTTATATGTCCGAATTTTCGGCAATAACTTTTTTTTGTCTTTTTTCAGGCAATATGAAGTTTTCAAAGAATCATTATTTACATTACTTCAAGACATTTGACGCAGAGCTTTTGAAAAAAGTCGAAAAATTTTTCAAAAAAATAACTTTTTTACAAAAATGAGTCCACAATTACTAATTTTAGGTTTGCATCGAGTCGGGACTCCGCCGCCGAATGCAAAAATCAGAGGACTTTTTATCAGTCCGCAATTGCTCACTTTTCAACTCTCGATGATTCAGAAAATGGGCTATCGCTTTTTAACATTGGAACAGGCACTATCGAATCCGAATGGGAAAAACGCAGTACTAACTTTTGACGACGGTTATGCCGATAATTTGACACACGCTTTACCTGTCTTGCGTGAATTTGATGCTCCGGCAACAATTTTTGTCATTACAAAAAATATCGGTCAGAAAAATGTAGTTTGGCGCGAAGCCGGTGAAAATTTGCCAGCCGACATTCTTGATTGGAGGTCTTTAGAAAAATTACAGCAGCACGGTTGGGAAATCGGCAGTCACGCGCATCGGCATATTCATCTGGCACGTTACAACGAAGCTGATCAGGAATCGGTAATTTGGCAATCAATCGTTGAAATCAAGAAAAATCTCGGAGTCAGACCTCTTTCGTTTGCCTATCCTTACGGCAGTTACAACGAAAGTACGAAAAAGGTGTTGAAAAGACTCAGCATAAAATATGCGGTCACGACCAACCCGACTGAATATAAAGACAGTTTTGGAAAAAGCGATTTTTTGGAATTGAGCCGGTGTTCGCTCGGCGGACAAAAATTCCATCATTACGCCAAGAATTTTTTACGGATAACCAAAGCCGTCGGCGCATTTGAACCGTTAAAGGCATTAGCGATGCCGTCGCAAATGGAAATTTCGCGCAAAATTCAATCACAAAAGCTCACGGCTTTATCGCTTGACGCTGCAAACAACGACGTAGTGCCGCGACAATAAAGACGAAAACGGATAAAGTTCGCGTTTTTCGGCAAATGAAGTTTCTTTTTCACCGAAACGCATATAAAGATATTGAAAAGCGTATATCGGTAAAGCGAACGGAAGCCAAATCCATTCGCTTTTTTTGGCGGGAACGTATTTAATTTCAGCCATTTCAAAACCTGCTTCAGCGAGAATGCGAAGCAGATTTTGCAAAGTAATTATCTTCCAGGTCGGCTTGCCGTTTTGAATAAATAGACGATATTGCCGAAATCTTCCAAATAACAAATACAAAATGCGGTCGCGCACCGAAAGAAGATTGTCGTTGGTCACGATCAGCAAACCGTTTTCAGTCAGATTTTCCTTTATCTGCTCAAAAAATGAGAGCGTGTTGTCAAATTCCATCACGCCGCTGATGGAGGTAATTATTTTGAATTTTTTTTCGGTTTTAATAGAAAAATTGCGTTGCGCGTCAATGGGCAAAAAATGATGAGAAAAAGCCGTTGGCGGTGAACAAACATCGCCGCCAACGGTTTTACTGTTTGGGAAAAAATCTTTAACGGCTTGTAAAAATGTGCCTTCGCCGCACGGAATATCGAGAAAATAATCACCGGCAAAATCTTTATTCAGTGAGAGTAAATACTTAATAATTTCCCGGTTTACGCCCGGACTTGTATTTCCACGCTGAATTTTATCCAACTTTGCCGACGACATTTTCCAATTATAAACTTTCTCAATTCAAATCGAAGAGCAGAAATTCGGTTTCGTCCGTTAATGATTTGATTTTAAGCCGTGTTTCATCGCTGACCGCCGCACCGTCGCCCGCATTTAAAGTTTCGCCGTTTAATTCGATTTCGCCTTTAACGATTTGAACCCAGGCATGGCGATTTTCCGCGAGTTCGTGTTCAACCGTTTCATCTTTTGCCAAAATCGAACTGTAAAGATTCACGTCCTGATGAATTGTCACCGAACCGTCAGTTCCGGCACGCGAAGCGACCAATTTGAGCTTGCCTGTTTTGTCTTCGGGCGGAAAAAAGGTTTGTTCATAACTTGGCGTTAAATCGTTTTCTTCGGGCAGAATCCAAATCTGCAAAAGATGCGTTTTATCGGTCGGCGAACTGTATTCGCTGTGCAAAATCCCGGTTCCGGCGCTCATTCTTTGGACTTCGTTCGGCAAAATCGTCGCGGCGTTGCCCATCGAATCTTTGTGCGACAATTCGCCTTTGATGACATAGGTTAAAATTTCCATATCCGCGTGTCCGTGCGTCGGAAAACCTTGATCGGGCGCGATAAAATCTTCGTTGATCACCCGCAACGAACGGAATCCCATAAATTGCGGGTCGTAATAACTGCTGAATGAAAATGTATAATTCGTGTCGAGCCAGCCGTAATTGGCGTGTCCTCTTTCATTGCTTCGTCTGACATTAATCATTTTTTTCTTCTCCTTGTTAACTAACTTACAAATAGATTGTAAATTGATTTTATTGCGGTGTAATCATCATTTGCAGTGAAAACTTTCTAATCATTTCGAGTGATTTTACAAGTCCATTCTCACCAAACCGCGCCGAATCGCCAGCGTTGCGGCGGAAGTTCGGTCGGAAACGCCGAGTT